>JADLDX010001089.1 GCA_020846515.1 Pirellulaceae bacterium | reverse complement strand
CTTGCGTTATCGAATCACCGAAGAATACAACGGCGTTTTGTTTGTTCGAGGCATCCTTGACGAAGTTCTGACGTCGACCCATCCACGTCTTCTGAAACCACTCAGAGCGACGAATAGGTCCCGCACCGGGCAAGCCATCGTCAGTAGCCGGAATCGCCAGCGCACTGGCCGCTTTGTCCTGCGCGCCAAGTTGGGCACAGTGTCCCGTAATAATCGTACACAAACAAAGCGCACTTAAGAGTGTCAAGCGAAGAGTCATGGTAGGGGTTGCTTTCAAAAAAGGGGACACAGCTGGCAGGCGGCAGAGCTTTCATCACATCGCTGTGTAGTTTCAATCACGGTGAAGCTTTAGTCACAGTGATGCTTTTCGTACAGTGGTGCTGCAACCACCGTGTCACTGCCTGGGGATCGTATGGACAAAGATACAACCGCCCTATTTCAACTGCCTCAGCCCGCCGCGTCAACAGGCGAGGCCCACGGTGGCTTACAGCTTACAGAGAGTAATCCCGTCGACAGATCCGATTCGGGATTAAAGCCGTTAAAATTCGACGTAATAACATGGCAAAGGTTTTTTGACGACGAATTGGTTCAGCACAAACCTGGGTTCGTTGAGGTTCATTGAGGTTCATTGAGACCGGTTGATCAGCCGCGCAGCAGACGCTGGCCGACTATTGGGCCAAATAGGCAAGACAGCCAGATACACATCGATGGATCGGGCACCAATCCAAACAGCGGACTTTCGACCAGCCCCAGTACCAACAAATAGGTCGTAAACTCGCGCACAAAAAATGTCTGATTCAAGCGTGCGTCGCGCAAGTTGACGCATATCAATCCGAAAAAGATCAGCGCGGCGGGGATGCCGAATAAAACCGCCGTTTCTAAAAACAGATTGTGCGCATGTCCTGAATGCTCAACCATCACCTGACTGCTTGATCCACCGCCGTAGCCCAACAGCGGTGCGCGCCCGACCAAGGCGATGGCCTGGCCCCAAATCTCAGTCCGTCCTGTGGCCGACGTCAACTCGTCAACCGATCCGGTCTTAGTCAACTTCATGGACACAGAGTCAATGGCCCGGTCCAGGCCGATGGTCATCTCGGTCACTGCGCCACCCAGAAAAGCCAGAATCACCAAAGCAACCGGGATCAAATAGGTTACCCTGCTCCTCAACATCGGCGCACACATCACCATCACCGCAGCCGTAAAGGCAATGACAGGTGTGCGTGATTTTGTTTCTAACAGCGTCACAAAAAACAACAACACACCCGGTACCAACCAGAGCGGACTAACCAACCGCTCACGCACGCTGACCAGCAAGATCAACAAACCCAAACAGGTGATGGCCGACAAGACATTAGGATGTCCCAAACCACCAAATCTCGATAGTGTTTCCTCCATCGAGAGAAACTCATTAAAGGTCGCTAGTTCCGGAATGGTAAACCTAAGCAGCCAACTGATAATCACGTAGGCCCACAAACCAAACATCGCATCCATCAACGTGCGGCGAATCCCAAACAAGGTCAGGCAAGTCAGCGTTAAGAGCATATACACGCCCAATGCATGGGCGACAAAGAACGCGACTTTCGGTGCCGGCGAAGTAGCAGCCGCTGCAAACGCACAGATGACCAGCGCCATGGCAAGCCAACCGCGGCGCGACTTCAGCCCAGCCCGCACCTCGGGTAATCGCCACCAACCCCAAACGCCGCATACCGTGGCCGCACCGGTGGCCAAAATACGTAGCACTACTTGAAAGCTAAGCGAAACGCCTTCCGCGCGATCCGTCGCTCGAGCGATATCGATCCCATTGCCCAACACGGAAGTAAACAACGTCAAACGCGCCAGCAGCGGCATTAACGCCCACTGACTGACACGCCATCCATCGATCAGTTTCTGGTATGGATAGTCGCTCGCGGTACTCAATTAGGTTTTTCCGGGAGGGCCTGCGGATCAAAGACTGTGCGTCAAGATAAACTCAGTCTCCAGGCTAGTCGACCAACACATGGGAGACAATCCATTGACCAACCACCGACCACTTTCTCATACCCAGTGACGATTTTATCGGCATAACCCGTAGGCAAATCGCTCCGCGACTTGCCACCCTGTAGGCGAATCGCTCCGCGACTCGCAAAAATGTAGAAGAATCGCTCCGCGACTCGTCAACCTTCTTCCTCAGCTTTCCAACGAAAACTGTGTCGTCTAACTCGTGAAGATGCCCCGTCACGGTGTGCCGGGGCTACATGTAGACGAATCGCTCCGCGACTCGCTTAAAAAACACTGTGATGCGAGTCGCGGAGCGAATCGCCTACTCATTTCCCGCGCAGCAGGCCGGGTTGAATGTCGATGTCCAGAGGCGTGAATTCACCTCGCAAAATCTTCTCCCAACCCAGAGCGCCCATGACCGCGTTGTCTGTACAAAGCTCCGGCTCCGCCAACAACAACTCCACACCCAGCCGCTCCGTCATTTGCTTCAGTTCATGCCGTAGCAGGCGATTGGCGCACACGCCGCCACCGACGCACAGTCTTTCTAGCCGTGTCTGTTGCAGAGCCAATCGAGCTTTGCCGACCAGGCAATCAATGGCAGCGCGCTCGAAACTGGCCGCCGTGTCAGCCCTTTGCTCCGCGGTCAATTGGTTGGCCTGCCAATCACTTTTGCCAACTCCATGCAACTGATATCGCACCGCTGTCTTCAGGCCTGAGAAACTCATATTCAACGTGCTGCGGTCGGCCAACATCGGTCGCGGAAAAGCATAACGGCTCGCGTTTCCCTCAGCCGCCAAACGACTGATGTGGGGTCCGCCTGGGTAAGGCAACCCGAGCATGACTGCGACCTTGTCGAACGCTTCGCCCACTGCGTCATCGATCGTACCACCTAAGTATGTCCACTGCTCAGCCGATTCACAGGCATACAAGTTTGTATGGCCTCCACTGACAACAAAACCTACGCACGGAAAGATCGAGGCCGTTCTACCGAATTGACACGCATAGATGTGGGCCTGCACATGATTGATGGCCACCAGTGGAATCTGCCAGGCAACAGCGAGTGCCTTGGCGGCAGCCAATCCAACCAGTAATGAACCAGGCAAGCCCGGTTCGGTGGCGACCACGATCGCCGCCAACTCAGTGGCTGGATCGATGCCTGCTTGATCAAGTGTTTCATCGATGATGGGCACAACACGTTCCAGATGTGCCCGCGCTGCCAACTCTGGCACCACGCCGTCGAATCGCTCATGTACCAACTGCTGACTGGCCACCGCACTGGCCAGCACTCGACGATCGCGATCAATCACGGCAGCCGCTGTTTCATCACATGTCGTTTCAATGGCCAGTAGATAATCGCGACTCACTTCAACGGCACACCTTCGACGGCCAGACCGTTGGTCGTCAGCACTTGCAGTTCGTGAGCTCGATATGGCCCCGAGTAACTCCAGACTAACTTCTTGTCACGATTGACCTCTAAAATTTTCACGCCCTTGGTGGCACCATAACTGGCAATTACCGTGTGGCCATTGGGCAAGCGCTGTGCTCCGCAAGGATCAACCAAAGGCCGACCCTCCAAGTCATCGTTGGTCAGATTCCATACGACTTCTCCATGGCTGTTCCACTCAACAACTTTATTACCATGAGTCAATGTGGTCAGCGTATGACCATTTTCAAGTCGTATGGCGGTGAACGGCCAGTTCTCTTGCGCGCGGCCGCCTAAACTTTCCAGGTCCGTGCGTAACTCACTGGCGATTTGACCATCGGGCCGATACTCCTTGACTTTAAAGGCCAGCAAATGCGGCACCAGATAGTTGCCGTTGGCCAGCTTGCGGGCCATTCGCGTTTGCATGTGGGCATTGTCCGTCTCTGGCTGCAACGCAACTTCAACCACGATCTTGCCCTGGCCATTGACCTCCAACAGCCTGGGACGCTTGCCCAACTCCGTGATCAATGTTGACCCATCCTGCAGTCGCTGGACGGTACCAATCTCGCTGTTCTCCGGCGAGCGCGCATAGCGAAAAACGACTTGTTTATCGCGAGTCAGCTCACGTACTTCGTCCTTCCACGCAATCAGCGCATGGCCACTGGGCAAAATGAAACCATCGCGTGCAGATTTTTCACCCGCGTCCCAAGCCACTTGACCTTGTTCATCCAAGATGCCGGTAAAGTTCGGGCCGGCAATAAACAAAGAATGACGAATCGGCTGGTCTTGACCCGAGCAAACTGAGTTGCCCCCGGCCAGCAGAGTCCACGTTATCAGTGAGAATATCCAGTTTCTGAGCGATGACGTTTTGTGCATGAGATCACTTGTAGGCGAGAAGAGAGGCTGAGGTTAGAGCTTTGTCGAGCTAGGAGAACCCTCATGACGACTGGGCGAAAGTCATAAGAGCCGCTCGAAAAACGCATTGTATCATCCACGGACTTGCACCTGCCGGCCACTTGCATGCACTTGCCCGCGTGCGATGGCGGCTATGGTCTCCGGATAGAGTTCACATTCCAGTTCAAAGACGCGCGCCTGCAGGGTCTCTGCAGTGTCGTCGTTCATAACCGCGCAAGCGCGCTGCGCTATGATCGGACCATGATCAAATTCATTGTCAACAAAGTGCACTGTACATCCAGATAGTTTCGCGCCGTAATCCAGGACGGCTTGATGCACGCGCAGACCATAGAATCCCCGTCCGCAAAACGCCGGAATCAAAGATGGATGAATATTGACGACGCGATTGCTGAAGTCCTCGGGAATAAGCAGGTGATCGAGATACCCCCCCATGACCACCAACTCGATACTGCGCTGCCGGCAGGCCGCAAATACGGAGTCGCTGTGCTCCTGGGGCGAAGCGGCTTGTTTGCGCACAATGACTTCCGTATCGATCTGGGCTTGGTGTGCGTAGTTGAGCCCCATCGCGGAGGCGCGACCACTGATGACTAGCCGAAAGTCGACCGGCAACAGACCTGCATCCCGCTGCACAATTAAGTTGCGCAGCGTCGGACCGCCACCAGATATAAGCACTGCCACGGGCAAATTCGACATCGCGGCTTAAACTCGCAATTCAGTAGGCGGAAGGGGACGGTCGTAACGCGCGTGGATCGGTGCGACGATTTCTGCCAGGAATTCATCTACTTGCTCGGGTGCCCGGCCAACATACTTCGCAGGATCGACGAATTCAGCCAGCTTCAAGCCCGCGAAATGTGGGTCCTGCGCCAGTCGCTGCATCAGGTCGTTGCTGGCTCCTTCGGATTTGACGCGTCGGCCAGCTTGCACGCTGTGCTGACGGATCTGTTCGTGGATTTCTTGTCGGTCGGCACCAGCGGCCACAGCCGCCATCATAATGTTCTCCGAGGCCATAAACGGTAGCTCTTCAAGAAGATTTTTAGTGATGGTTGCTTCGTAAACGTCCAATCCAGCCGCCACGTTTTGCATCAAGATCAAGCAGGCGTCGATCCCTAAAAAGCTTTGCGGCAGCACCAATCTGCGGTTGGCGCTGTCGTCCAACGTCCGTTCCAACCACTGGACCGACGCGGTGGCAGCGGTCGACGTTTGCAGGCTCATCACAAACCTGGCTAGCGAGCAAATTCGTTCTGACCGCATGGGATTGCGCTTATAGGGCATGGCCGACGAACCGATCTGCTGCTTTTCAAATGGTTCATCTACTTCTTTGCGGTGAGCCAACAGTCGCAGATCCGTGGCTATCTTGTGTAGGCTCTGCCCAACACCTGACAGCGAGTCGACGATTTGGCTGTCAATCTTGCGTGGGTACGTTTGCCCTGTGACCGCATAACTACCGCTGAAGCCCAAGCGCTGGGCCACCATCGATTCCAATTGTCGGACTTTGGCATGATCGCCAGCAAATAGTTCCAAAAAGCTGGCTTGGGTACCAGTGGTCCCTTTGACACTGCGCGCCCTCAGTGTCTCCAAACGATGTTCGATCTCCTGGAGGTCGATGGCCAAATCATAAGCCCACAGGCAAGCGCGTTTGCCCACTGTCGTTGGTTGGGCGGCTTGCAAATGCGTAAATGCCAGGCATGGCAGAGCTCGATACTGTTTCGCGAAATTACCCAGAGTGATGATGACCTGCCCCAAGCGACTGGCGATCATTTGCAATGCTTCGCGCATGAGAATCAGGTCGGCATTGTCGGTCACATAGCAACTGGTAGCACCCAGATGGATGATGCCGCGTGCTCCAGGAGCCTGCTCGCCATAGGCATGAATGTGGGCCATCACGTCGTGACGCAGCTCGCGTTCGAACTTGGCGGCTACCTCCAAATTTGGCTGATCGACAAAGGATTTTAGCTCGGCAATTTGCCCTTCCGAGATCGCCAGCCCAAGCTCTCGTTGGCATTCAGCCAGCACGACCCACAGCTTGCGCCAGAGTTTTGTGCGGTTGTGAGTGCTCCACAACCCGGCCATTTCCTTCGATGCATAGCGGGTAATGAGCGGATTCTCATACAGATGACTGTCTGCCATAAGATTTATTGTCCTGAGGCGGTGATCGAAATGGCGGTAATGCGTTATCATAGGGGACGACTGTTCATGGCTCTTGGGAGATCATGAGCGTGCCGTTTGGGATTGTCCCGTCCTCTGGAATTCAAACAAGGGGTTTCTCGACGTTTGTTCGAGTATGGGGATTTTTCCAGGACCCCATATTAATACGTTGACAAGAATCCGAATGGAGGGTACCTTCCCCCACTTAGGTATTCCGTAGCCAATGAGCCACCGCCGTTAAAAAACGCTCCACATGCAAGACTCCGCTAATCCTGCACAGCCGTTACATCACGAGAAAGTTGCGTTGTGCGAAGCACGGATTAGCTACAAGTTCCAAGATTTTGACTTAGCCGTTTCGGCACTGACCCATGCGTCCGGTGCTCCGAACCGACTGCAGTCGAACGAACGACTTGAATTTCTTGGCGATGCCATTCTGGGCTTCACGATCTGCGAATGGTTGTATGCGCAGCACCCGGAATACCTGGAAGGCGAGTTGACGCAGGTAAAGTCGGCGGTGGTAAGTCGGCGATGCTGCGCAAAGATCAGTCGCAAACTGGGTTTGGAAGAATGCCTGATTCTAGGCAAGGGTATGCAGTCGGCCACGGGAGTTCCCAAGAGTTTGCTGTCCGATGTTTTTGAAGCCATGGTCGCGGCGGTTTATCTGGACGGCGGCATGGAAGCGGCTCGCGAGTTTGTACTCAGGACGATGCAAGAGGAACTGGTTCAAGCGGTCAAGGGTCATTCCATTGGCAACTACAAATCGGCTCTGCAACACTTAGCGCAGCGACAGTATGGAATCGCCCCCAGCTATCAGTTGGTAGGAGAAAAAGGGCCAGACCATTCCAAGGCTTTTCAGATCGTGGCTGTTCTCGGTAAGACGCGCTATACCCCAGCTTGGGGACGCAACAAGAAGGATGCCGAACAGCGTGCCGCTGGCAATGCGTTGGCAGAATTGCAGGGACTGCCTGCACCTTATTCTATGCTCGATCCGTAAATTGAAGCCCGCGAAAGTAAGATGCGGTCCTGTCAGGCGGTAATGTGAAGCGATAGCTTCCGACGGACCAGGCATCAGTCGATGCCTTTTATCCTGCATGGGCGCAAGAGTCTGTCAGCGTGCGTTTCAATCCCGCTTGATAACCTGCCGGGGGACAGGCCATGACATGATCAGACTACTTGGTCGCCTGGATCGCCTTGCGAAACTGGACGCATGGCGACTGAGGGACTCGGACAAATCTGCCATCCCAGCCTGTTCTAACTCCAGCCTGGACTAGTGCCAGTCTGGTTGGATAACAGTCTGGTTGGATAGCAATCTGCGTGCGATGGCGAGTTGGCTTAGATCACGCCGCCATGGACGCGGTAGGGCGTCATATGGTCAGGTTGATCCAGGAACCAAAAGCGTTCCCATTCCTGGATTAACAGGCGTAGATTTTCAGAGGTGTAGATCAGCTGTTCAGCTCGACGCTCTGGCAAAGCTGAATAGATCGGCAGGGCACAGCCCGAGGCGGTCAAACAACCCAACAACATTGCTGCGAGTAACCAACGTCGCATCTTCAACTCCTCCGTGAAATCCTTGATGGCTCGTTCTATCGCCGGAGCTAGCTCTTGTTCATAAAGAGCCCAGTCATCGGGCTACTAATCATCCAAGCTAAAATTGGGTTGATTCTTCTTCCATCGCTGGCTCGTCCGGAGCATCGGCCCCGCTCGTGTCAGCTTCAAGTCGCTCCAGTCGTTCCGCCAGTCCCTGCTCGTCGGCCAATTTCACGCGGGCCTCCATGCCTTTACCAGGCTTGAAAACCACCACGCTCTTGGCCGGCACTGAAACCTGACGTCCCGTACGTGGGTTACGAGCTTGTCGAGCTTTCCGCGTTTTGACTTGGAACACTCCGAAGTTTCTCAACTCGACGCGTCCCTCTTCAAGTAGCGTCTCGACAATGCCTTCAAAAGTGAGCTGCACGATCTCCTTGATCTGCAACTGCGTCAGCCCCGTCTTGTCGGAAATCGCACGAACGATCTCTTTCTTCGTCACTTCGCATGCTCCGAAAAGTCCGCCTGCAATTGCCGTAAGTCATTTGCAAGCCATGGTTTAACATGCCGAAGTGTAACGGGGCGACAGCAGAGCGTCAAGGCACCTCACCACTCACATGGGCGGCTCATTAACTCTCGTGACTCGCCGGTAGGCTCATCACACACGTCTCCCTAGCAGCAGTAAATCGGCAGCATACTCGGCAAGCTTGATTCAATCGGACCAACCCGCATATTTTGCCGAATAATTTCTCGCCTCCTATCCTGTACTCACAAAATTTTGAAAAAGCCCCAAAACGATAGCAACCCGCCAGGGAACTTCCTACCACCTAAACGCATCAAACGCTGCATAGAACCCGTGAACTGAAATTTCAGAACACGGTTTTCCCAGAATCAAGCAACTAGATTGCGACGCTCGTCGCCAATCTGTAGATTGCTGGTACAGGTTCTACGGTCAGCGAGGCGGTTTGGCCGTCCTCGGAGTTTTGGTAGCAATGGGTAGTCTCAACGAATTCGATCGAGAGCTGCTCTCAGCGTATCTGGATGATGCGTTAGAGAGGGCTGAGCGTCTGCAAGTAGAGAACTTGCTGCGCGACAGCCAGCCGGCCGTTGAGTATCTGCAAGCATTGAGATCCAATCGCTTGGATCTGCATAACTTGGCAAAGTTACCGCCCTCCTCTGCCAGTTTGAAGAAAGCCAACTTCGCGCAGCGAGTCATCGAGCTGGCTCAAGCAGCCGCGGTCGAGCAATCCGGAAGTCTTCAATCTGCTGCACCCGTCGCAGCCACCAAGGTCTTAACGAACTCAACCGAGCCAGCCCAACCAGCCAAGTCGATGCAGCTTTGGGCTTGGTCCGCGCTGACTGCCTTGGCGGCGTCGGCTATCTGGTTCGTCGTGATTCCCATGGGAGGCACTTCGAACGTTCAACCACTTGCCAATCTGCCTGTGGACGAGCCAGTTATAGCCCAGCCTGATACAGCCCAGCAGACTAATGATTTGGCCCAGGCCAATGAGCCTGCTAAAGCGGCTTCACCGGGCACGTCTAATTCTGCCGACATGCCGGTTGGACCGAATGGACCGCGACCCGAAGGTACAATTGTTGCCAATCGTCAGCAGAAACCCGAGGATCTTCACGGGCAGGCCGTTGAGGCGTCCTTCAATGTGTTGTTTATGGGTGATGTGGTTATGACCAGCCAAGGTTGGGATGCCGGTCGTTTCGACGGCCTGCTGACCGATCTTGGAATTGCCATGGCCAGCCCCATTGTCGCCCAGCCTGAGCTGGTGAAAGCGATGATCGATAGTCAGATGATTGTCGGTCAGTCGCAGACGGACACGCAGGCTTCTGACGTGGCGATTGTGTTTATCCAGAGCGAAGCTGGATTGTTGGAAAAATTGATGGTCGCCATCGAAAACGATACGGCGAACTTCCGTGATTTTTCTTACAGCTTGTCGATGGGTCAGAAAGAGTTGACCGATGCATTGCAGCGCGTACCTGCAGGAGCCAGTTTATCCAAACGCGGTGCCGCAAGACTGATTGTGCTTGAATCAAGAGACAGCACGTTACAGTCTATTCTGCCAAAGTTTTCAGCCGTGAAACGCTCGGCCGATACCGAGCGAGTATCAACCAGTCTGACAGGCCAATCGCGATCTTCGGTTGGCATGCTAGGACAAATGCCAGCCGAAATGCTGGTTATCTTGCGCAAAGAGTAAACTAACCCTCCTGCTGCGTAGCCATTGGTATCTACACAACTCGTGAATTAGTTTATTCTCCGCAGGATGAATGGACTAAAACTTCCGTCGATGGATCGACGACTGCAAAAACGATACGTTCAGTTAGTAACTGAGCACATGAATTCTTCCAATCGCAATGCTGCTGGGCCGAATTTACTGCCAGCTGACAACAAAGCTGCGT
>JADLDX010001088.1 GCA_020846515.1 Pirellulaceae bacterium | reverse complement strand
TACCGCCTGCGACACCTTTAACGACCCAGCGTGAAATGGACGACCTGTAAACGTCGCCAATGCGTGCGAATCCGACGCAATTTCTACCCCGCTTAGCTGGTTTTTCTATTTTAGAAATTAGAAGGGGTAGCAAAGTATTCCTGCTCGCGGCGCGAACGTATCACTTATGCCCCGGATGACCGGCCCGGTTCAAGAACGTGGCCAGCTCGCGCTCGTCGCCGAAGTAACCCTTGCCTCGACTGTTACCACTAGCCACACCCAATAACCTGCCATGCGAATCCAACAGCGCGCTGCCTGACAAACCAGGCACGATAGGGCGATCTAGAATCCAGTACGATACCGGCGCATCACCAGCAGTCCGACGTGCGCGCACACGCGGCCCGACCGACACCTGCTCGATGTCCGCCTTGTCAGGCTTGGTAAATGTCATGATCCAGGCTTGAAGGCGATCAGCCTGATTCTCCATACCCGGCGCGATCAGCGGTATGCTGGTCAAGCCTGAGTCGCGGGCAGTCACACGCAAGAGAGCCAAATCCAAAATGGAATCGCGCAGGATCGTCTGGCATTCGCGATAGTGGCCCAAGGATCCAGCACTCTCAACCTTATCGCCGGTCGGCGCGGCAATGACAAAGTAGCCCGGGTTGTCAGCAATCACATGCTCGGCCGTCAGAACATCAAAACTGGCGCTGGACGAAGAGATGATAACCCCGCAACCGATATGTCCGTCGCGCGGATGGTGTATGCGCACAAATGCGGCTTGGGCGAGTCGACGAATCGTCTCCTGGCTGGGCAATGGCTCCGCCGCGGACGGCACTTCATCGCCTGTCACGCCCGACGGCGGTGCCGGCTTCTGGCCAGATTGTTGGCCAGGTTGCTGGGAGTCCTGAGCATCCTTCGCTGGTGACGATTCCGGCTGAGCAGGCTGCGCGTCGGGTACCTGGGACAAGGATCCCAACGGTTTGGCAGAGGGCCAAACGATGACAGCCGCCACTACCAAAGCAATCAGAGTGATCGCGACATAGGCCGATCTATTTCCAAACTCACTGGCGCTCATAGCTGAAATATTGTACTCGACGCAGCTCTTGTTGGGCGCCAGCAGGTTCAGGTTTGCGTTCTGTCGTAGCCGAAGTCGCCAGACTTTGGATGCACACCTGGAACGCTTCCAATCTCTGACGAGATCGGCTACGACAACGCTTCCAATCTCTGACGAGATCGGCTATGACAACGCTTCCAGTCTCTGGCGAGATCTACTTGGGGCCGAAGTCGACGCTGCGAATTTTGCGTCGAGTGTTTTCGTCTAGTTCTTGGGCACCCATGTAGGCGACGATGCTGCGCAGAATCTGGGTACCTTGTTCGAGCAAAGCTGCCATCCGTCGATCGCGTGCCTTGGTCGATCCCACACTGATTTGCAGCCAGGTCTTGGTTTGGTCCATACCATGACGACCTTCGACCACGACTTGCTGCCACTTGATCTTCACGATCATATGCGTCGGTCGGTCAGCTTGACGGCGCATGGTCGCTGTACCGCGACAATCGATTTGCAGTACCGCCTGATCGGCTTCGATGCCCAAGATGGTCGCTTTGTGGTCATTGATAAAGCCGCTCAGCTTTTCCACCGCCACATCGGCCGGCACGGGAGTCAGAAACTCCTTTTGCACGATCGACGAACCGCTATCCCGCTTGCGGAACCAGCTCAGCCAGCCCTTGGCTTCGGTCGTATCGATCGCTTCGGACTGTCCGGCACCCAATTGAACAACGCGATTGCGGCCTGTCTCTTTGGCCAAGAGTAGCGCCCGGTCGGCCCTGGCCAAGAACGACTCGTCGGTATCCCCGGCTTGCACTTCCGTGACACCGAAGCTGGCCGTCATGCTGCTACCGCGAAGCGATGGCAGCGATCGATGCTCGACGGCTCGCCGAATCTCTTCGGCTCGTGCTGTGGCGGTGGCATTGTCACAGTTGGAGCATAACACAACGAATTCTTCACCGCCGTAGCGTCCCACCATATCCGTTTCGCGCGCGAACTCGCGTAGCACGCTGGCAAACACGATCAGGGCTTCGTCACCCGCCTGATGGCCGTAAGTATCGTTGATGCGTTTAAAGTGATCGATGTCACAGATGATCAAACTGCCTGGCTCACCACACTGCAATCGTTCCGGCACAAATTCGGACAGCCGCCGATCGAGCTCGGCGCGATTATTCACACCGGTCAGCGGATCGCGAGTCGCCCGTTCGTGAAGCGATTGCACGCGTTCTTCCAAACTGACTTGAGCGCTGGCATCGCGCACCAATAAGATCGCTCCGCAAAACTCGCGGCGACTGTTGATAACTGGCAGAGCCTGCAGATTCACTTTAAACACGCGTCCATCGCGATGACAAACTTCTAAACGCCGAGCCGTATGGACGCGATTGTTAAATACGTCTTTCATCGGGCATTGCTCGGTGGTGATGGCGTTACCCGATTCGTCGCGCAGCCCCATGATATCCGCGGTCCAAATACTATGGACGACAGCCGAACCATTCTGGCCGGTCATGCGCTCAGCGGCTCGATTCCAATGCAAAATCCGTCCCCCGCAATCGACATACACGGCGGCATCATTCATCGCTTCGAGCAACTGGCGATGATAGAGCGTATCGACCATTGTCTGAATCGCACCACAGCTGACCGCTGCATCGCTCTCCCAGAATCCAGGCGTCGCGTTTGGTCTGAGGTCGCTTAACCAACGGCGAACCAACAAGGCTTCCAATTGCGGAGCAGGCTGGGTGACGAGGACGGCGTATTCTTTGACCAGATGAGGATCGAACTGCGAGCCAGCGCATTCGAACAGTTCGGCGACAGCGCGTTCTCGACTGAGTGCGCGTCGAAACACTTGTTCACTGGTCATCGAATCAAACGCATCGACGATGGCAATCATGCGGGCTGCCAGCGGTATATCCAAATGATCCTCATCTCGCGCGCCCGGCATGCGATACCACTGTCGATAGTTCGAGATGATGGCCAGCATGTCTGGTGAAGCACCAGCACCGCGCAACAATTCCAGTCCAACTTGAACGTGCAGCTCCATGAGCGCTTGCTCATCGCCGGCCAATTGCGAGCTTTTCTGCAAGACTCGGTCTGGAATGCCTAGTTTTCCCAAGTCATGCAATAGTGCCGCGACCTCTAACATGTCGCGCTCATGCTCAGGCATTTGGCGGGCTTCCGCCCATTTGGAACAACTGAGGGCCACTCTTAACGAATGCATGGCCGGGGGCGGATGCTTGGCGCGCAACGACAAATACAGTCCGTAAACGATACCCAGGCGCGAACGTGCCATCCGCATTTCCATCTCGGGCGGCAGGTCCACCGCCGATGGTCTCTGCGCATG
>JADLDX010001087.1 GCA_020846515.1 Pirellulaceae bacterium | reverse complement strand
GGGTCGACTGGCGTCAGCTCAGTCGGGGAGGGCGTCTCCCGTGCTAACCCAAGTCAGAAGCACTTCGCTGCCAACTCGTTTCTGCGGCGCGTGCACCCTCCCCGAAAAAGCAGGCTAAACGCCTGTTTTTCGACCCTCCCTAAGCTGCGCGTGGGAGGGTTAGTTCGGCGGTGGCATTGCTGGAAGAAACTCGTCACAATAGACAGTCCGTTCCCAACTCACCTCCTCCCTTCGAAGGTCTCCGTCATGAATGCTCAGCGTGTCTCGTTCGGCCGTCGTCAGTTTTTGCAACAGGCAGGCATAGGTTCATTAGCCGCCGCTACGCTAGCCACGGCCTCTGCGCCGCTGAGTCTATTGGCGGCCGAGTCGAAATCGAAGATGAAGTTTGGCCTGGTTACTTACCTGTGGGGCCAGCATATGGACCTGCCTACCGTGATCAGCGCTTGTGAGAAGTCTGGGATGCACGGTGTCGAACTGCGCACCGAACACAAGCACGGTGTCGAACCGTCGCTCAGCGCCGCCGAGCGCGCTGAAGTGCGCAAGCGTTTTGCCGATTCACCTGTCAAACTAGTCGGCTACGGTTCCAATGCGGAGTACCACAGCAATGATCCAGAAAAAGTCAAAGCCAATATCGAATTGACCAAGCGCTACATCCAGTTAATGGCCGACTGCGGCGGTAGCGGCGTAAAGGTCAAACCTAACGGCTTCGTCAAAGATGTGCCGCGTGAAAAGACCATCGAACAAATCGGCAAAGCGCTTAATGTCGTTGCCGCTTACGGCCAGGAGTACGGACAAGAGATTCGCGTCGAAGTTCATGGTTCAGGCACCAGCGAACTTCCTGTCGTACGCGACATCTTCAAAGTGGCCGATCATCCCAACGCCAAGGTTTGCTGGAACTCCAACGGCGAAGATCTCAAGGGCGACGGCCTGGCAGCGAACTTCAAGATGGTTCAAGCCCGCTTCGGCGCCACTTGTCACGTGCGCGAACTTGATTCGAAAGATTATCCATATGCCGAACTGCTGAAGCTGTTCCGCCAAATGGATTACTCCGGCTGGATCTTACTGGAAGCTCGTGCAAACCCAGCAGATAAAGTGGCCGCCATGACAGAGCAACGCAAACTGTTCGACGACCTGGTCAGTTAGTTAGCCCAGGCCAGAAGGCTAAGGCTAGATTGCCAGGGCCAGGATATTAGTTGATCAATCAACCTTTTGAAACCCAATCGACTAAGGACACGGTCGGTTGGGTTCAGTCAAGCTTTAACATTTAACAGTTGAGCTTTGACAGTTGAGCTTTGACAGTTGAGCTGAGCAGTCGCTAAACAGCCACAGCACGGATCTTGGCGGCGTTGCCGGCTTGACCGAAGGAGACCATGCGTTCCATGCAGACCTTTTTCATCGCCGAACGAGCTGGCTTGAGGTAATCGCGTGGATCAAACTTTTCTGGGCTTTCGCTGAGCACTTTGCGAATGGCACCGGTGATCGCCATGCGGCAATCGGTGTCAACGTTGATCTTGCGAACGCCGAACTTGATGCCACGCTGGATCTCTTCCACCGGCACACCATAGGTCTGCTTCATCTGGCCGCCATACTTGTTGATGATGTCTTGCAACTCTTGGGGCACGGATGAACTACCATGCATGACTAAGTGGGTGTTGGGCAATCGACGATGAATCTCTTCGATGCGCGACATCGCCAGCACTTCACCATCGGGTTTACGCGAGAATTTGTAAGCACCATGACTGGTACCGATGGCCACGGCCAGTGCATCCACGTCGGTTTCCGCCACAAAGCGAGCTGCTTCTTCGGGATCGGTCAACAACTGATCATGGCTGAGCACACCTTCCGCACCATGACCATCTTCTTGCTCGCCAGAACCATGTTCCAGCGAACCCAGGCATCCCAATTCACCTTCGACGCTCACGCCGCGAGCATGCGCCATACGCACCACTTCGGCCGTTACCCGAACGTTGTAGTCGTAGTCCGCTGGCGTCTTGCCGTCCTCTTTGAGCGAACCGTCCATCATCACTGACGTGAAGCCGTTTTCGATGGCGCTCAGACAGGTGTCGACGCTATTGCCGTGGTCTTGGTGCATGACAATAGGAATGTGGGGATACAATTCAGTAGCCGCCAGCATCAAGTGCCGCAGGTATGCGTCTTGAGAGTAGGCGCGGGCACCGCGCGAAGCTTGTATGATGACCGGCGAATCAGTTTCCTGAGCCGCTTCCATAATCGACTGGATCTGTTCCATGTTATTGACATTGAACGCAGCCACGCCGTAGCCATTCTCTGCTGCATGATCCAACACGACGCGCAATGGAACCAATGCCATGGGAACCTGCCTTCACTCGAAACCGGTAGAACTGTTTAATGGGAACAAGCGAGCCCGTCGACTCGTAAACCAAATTATTTCTTCTGCTAGTGAAAGTGCAATCCAGGCAACGCCTTCTATGGGCGGCTGAGACCGATATGGGATCCTCGAAATGCCAGGAATGTGACTTAGGTCGCCTTTAACGTCGATTACTGGCCCTTGCATAGCCGACGATGGTCTGTCAATTTTTTGGACAATGTATTGAGTCGCACCCCGACTGGTCAAGACCTGCCTTCCCATCCCCTTCCCTGAGAGTCGCAGCAATCTGGGGAGGACTGGGGTTACGCAAGCGCGCCGGTGGCGGTAACTTGTACCGATTGCAGTGGCGCGCACCCTAGGCAATTTACCGCTTTTTTGAACATTCTTGACCCGCACCCTGCGCACGACCTAAGTTTTTCAGAACTCAGAGTGTAATCCCATGGCCCGGGCACTCAGGGTGGCTCCCTGTCAGGCAGGTCATCAATATGTCCACTTCCGATGCTACGTCCCAATCGTTTGTCCAAGATCGCTCGGTGCTGTTACGCCGCGGATTGGATTTGGTCGAGAAAATCATCCTCTTGACTTTTTATGCGTACTTCCTGATCCCAATCATGAAGGCCGCATTGGTATATGGCGATAAGGGCGCGGTGCTGCTGGCAATCAGTGAGACACTGGTGGTGGCCCTCGTCTTTTTCCGCAAGCCAGCTCAAATACTTTCTCAGCGTCCTCAAGATTGGTTATTGGCCTTTGGTGCCACCCTCGCGCCCACACTTGTGCGGCCTGCCACGGGTGAACCACATGCCTTGGCCGGCGCTGCGGCACTGCTGATGGTTGCCGGTATCGTGTTCCAGATTGGTTCTAAGCTG
>JADLDX010001086.1 GCA_020846515.1 Pirellulaceae bacterium | reverse complement strand
CGTTCAACGAAGCACGTAGCCGCGTCTCTCCGAGACGCGAGTCCTGAGCCTTTTGGTGAAATTCGCGAGTCTCGGAGAGACTCGCCTACGTGAAAACGCCCTTCATTGAACGGTATTGCGTGGAAACAAAGACTTGGAAATATATTCAGGGAAGCGGAGGCGGAGCTGTTGGACATAAAACTGTATGTTTTGCGACATGCCAAAAGTAGTTGGAGCGATCCGGGCATGTCGGACTTCGACCGGCCGCTGAATCAACGAGGACGCCTGGCAGCTCCTGTGATGGGGCAGCGAATGAAAGCGGCGGGCATCGAAGTCGACTTGGTTCTGGCTAGTACCGCCGTGCGCGTGCGCCAAACGCTTGATTTGCTTTTACCCGCCTGGAATTATTCGGGGCAGGTTGTGTGGGAGAAGCAAGTGTATTTGGCCAGCTTGCCACTGCTGCTGGAACAGCTCTCCGCCCTTGAAGACAACTGGCCCCGTGTGATGTTGGTCGGTCACAATCCCGGTCTAAGTGAACTGGTGGGATATTTGACCGATGCTCACATCGATATGCCGACCGCCGCGCTGGCCGCCCTGGAAACTGCGGGTACTGATTGGCGCACTGCGGTACGGCATCGGCCCTGGCATCAGCTCAGCTACTGGACGCCGAAAGACGAGTAAGCATTGGCCACTTGGTGCTGAAACTTGGAACCGCGAATCACTAAGCCATCCAATAAGTCGAATTTGTTTGAGCAATCATTGCCCAAGCAAAGGTCTTGCCATTCAAGTGATGCGCAGCGAAAATGAATTCCAGTCGCTGGCCTGAGTATGTCGCTGGCCTAAGGGTTGTTATTGGAGGAGAGGAAGAATCATGAGTACGCTCACTCCTAAGGGGCTGAAGTGGACCTACGAAGATTATGTGAAAATCCCTGAGGATGGGCTGCGTCACGAAATCATCAATGGAGAACATTTTGTGAATGCCTCGCCCGGCACTCAGCACCAGCACGTTTCGAAACGCTTGCAGTATCAGCTCTATACCAAAATCGAATTGGCGGGACTTGGCGTGCTGTACAACGCCCCCATCGACGTGCAGCTTTCCGAGTTTGATATTGTCCAACCCGATATCGTGATTGTCCTCAATGAGAACGTCCGCAAGATCACGCCGACCAAGATCAAGGTGGCACCCCATCTGGTTGTCGAGATCCTGTCACCCTCAACAGCTGGAAATGATCGGACTATCAAAAAAGATCTCTACGAACGATCGGGTGTGCGCGAATACTGGATCGTGGACCCGTTTGAGCAACAAGTCGAGCAATGGATGCTTCGCGAAGGAAAGTATGTGCTTGCACCTAAAGGCAACGTGATTCGTTTGTCCTTTGTGAGCGATATCGAAGTTGACTTCGAAACAGTCTGGTAAAGCAGCCGCGCAGTGAGAACGTGCAACTGCCCAAGTCTGTGCCCAGTACAGATCTCTTCATTGGCGCCCCAGACCACTCGCTTTATCGCTTACATTGTTGCTTAAGCGTTTCTAAAGCCTCAAAGCCTATCCGGTTGCCTCCGCAGGAGCAGACCTGGGTTTGCCCCTTTTCGAATAGGTCCTTACCTGTAAACAGCCAACTATGTTGAACCTGGTCGATGTTTGTAAATCTTTCAATGAAACGCCGGTGCTCCAGCCGACGACCCTGTCGCTCGAACCTGGCAAGACAGTGGTCTTGATTGGTCCAAGCGGCTGTGGCAAATCCACTTTGCTGAGAATGTTGGTGGGATTAATCATGCCGGATGCGGGCACGATTGAATTTGGCGGTGAACTTTTGACCAGTCAGAACATACTGCGGCTGCGCCATCGAATGGGTTATGTGCTGCAAGATGGTGGACTGTTTCCGCACTTGACCGTCAAGGACAACGTGGCCTTAATGGCCCGTTACCTTAATACGCTCAGCGGCTCGGCATTGGATAAACGCATTACCGATTTAGCCGATCTCACCAAGTTGCCTTCCACGGCCTTGGACCGCTATCCGACTCAGATTTCTGGTGGCCAACGCCAACGGGTGGCCATCATGCGAGCTCTCATTCTCGATCCACCGTTGATGTTGCTGGACGAACCGATGGGTGCGCTGGATCCACTGGTGCGTTATGATTTGCAAGCCGATTTGCAGAACATCTTTGTTAGTCTTAAGAAGACTGTGGTGATCGTCACGCATGATATGGGCGAAGCCGGTTTCTTTGGTGACGACGTGATCCTGATGGCTGGCGGTCGCATAGTGCAGCGAGGTGCGATCGAAGATTTCTACTCGCATCCTGCTGAAGAATTCGTCACGCGTTTCATCACTGCCCAGCGCGCCCCCAACTCGCGAAAGTTGCCTACATGATATGCGCTCGCTTGTATCGACTCGCGCTGGTTCTGAGCATACTGGTCGCTTGCCCGAACTTCGCACCCAGGCATCTGCCAGCGGAAGAGGTCATCCGTATCGGCTCCAAGAGCTTTACGGAATCGGTGATTCTCGGCGAGATGCTCACGTCACTGGCGGGCTGCCCACAGTTTGCGGGTGATGACAAAATAAAAGTGAAACATCTGGCCGAGTTGGGCGGAACGCAAATATTGTGGAAGGCCTTGCTCAGTGGTGACATCGATGCTTATGTCGAGTATTCCGGCACTCTACAGTATGAGATACTCAAGGGCCAGGATATGGAAACGCTGTCACAGATCGTGGTAGCTATCGACAAGCTGGGTGTCGAAGCCACTGCGCCGCTGGGATTCAACAACACCTACGCCCTCGGCATGCGCAAGGTCCGTGCCGGCGAACTAAAGATTCAATCCATCTCCGATCTGCGCGAGCATGCGGGACTAAAACTTGGATTCTCCGATGAGTTCATCGAGCGCAGCGATGGCTGGGGAGGCCTGCGCGAGCGATATTCGATGCCCGAATTTTCAGTGCGAGGCTTGGATCACAGCTTAGCCTATCGCGGTTTGGGGGCCGGCTCGATCGACGTGATCGATCTCTACTCCACGGATCCCGAAATCATTAGTTATGATCTGCAGGTGTTGGTCGATGACCTCCAGCATTTCCCGAAATACGAAGCGTTGATCGTTTATCGAGCTGACTTGAAGGATCGGCATCCAGATATAGTTAACGCGTTCAAGCTGCTGGAAGGCAAGATTGATAGCGTGACCATGGCTAAGCTGAATGCCGATTCACGCATCAGGCAAATACCAGAGAACAAGATTGCCATCGACTTCTTGCACGCGGCCGTGGACAAAAATCTTAAGCTGGCCCAGGTTTCAGACTCCAGGTTTCAGCGCCGAGCCATCGCCATGCTGAACAACACTGGTCGGCATTTATTGCTAGTTACAGTTTCGTTAGGTCTGGCCATCTTGGTGGCAGTGCCTTTGGGGATTTATTCCTACAAGCGGCCCAGATGGGGACGAGTTATTTTGGGTATTGTAGGCATTATTCAAACCATACCCTCGATGGCTCTGCTGGTCTTTATGATTCCTCTTTTGGGATTAGGACCGCTCCCGGCGATTGTGGCTTTGTTCTTATACAGTTTGCTACCGATCGTTCGCGGCACCTATACGGGTTTGATAAGTTTACCGGAAAGCATCCATGAATCAGCATCGGCGCTGGGCTTACCAGAGTGGGCACGGTTGAAATTGATTGAGTTACCATTGGCGTCTCAGCAGATTCTCTCAGGGATCAAGACTTCGGCGGTCATCAACGTGGGCACGGCGACCATCGGGGCACTGATCGGCGCCGGTGGATATGGCCAGCCAATTTTGACTGGCATTCGTCTGGCTGATATCAGCTTGATTCTCCAAGGTGCAGTGCCGGCGGCTCTCTTGGCCCTGGCGGCTCAAAGCTTGTTCGGTTGGCTGGAACGGTTCTTGGT
>JADLDX010001085.1 GCA_020846515.1 Pirellulaceae bacterium | reverse complement strand
TGGTCACGGTGTCACTACGAATTCCGTTGGTGGTACGAATACTCCGGTGGCAAACTCACCGATTGGGGCGCCCATCACGTAGATATTGCAACTTGGGGACTCGGCAAAACGGAAACGGGTCCGGTGTCGATCGATCCAGTTATGGTAAAACACCCGGTTGAGTTCAAAGATGGCTATCCGGTGGACGTTACGCGATACAACACCGCAACCGAGTTCCGCATCATTTGCAAGTTTCAGGATGATTTGGAAATTGAGATACGCCATGATCGGAATAACGGCATCCTTTTTGAAGGATCCGAAGGCCGCATCTTTGTGAATCGTGGTAAGCTGACCGGTGCACCGGTTGACGAACTCAAGACGAATCCCTTACCAAGTAGTGCGTTGGAGACAGCTTACAAAGGCCGTCCATTAGTTGACCATTTTCGCAATTTCTTCGAGTCAGCCCGCGATCGCAAAGAACCGATATCGGACGTCTTTAGTCACCATCGTGCTTTGTCAACCTGCCACCTGGCAGGCATTGCCGCGCGATTGAATCGCAAAATCACTTGGGACCCCGCTTCGGAGTCCGTGGTTGGTGATCCTCAAGCGCAAAGCTTTGTCGCGAGAGAGTATCGTAAGGGTTTTGAGATTTCGAGTTGATGTTGGATGCGAGCCTTGCACAACTCAGGG
Source organism: Pirellulaceae bacterium (assembly GCA_020846515.1). Taxonomy (GTDB): domain Bacteria; phylum Planctomycetota; class Planctomycetia; order Pirellulales; family Pirellulaceae; genus Aureliella. The sequence goes on along the minus strand of JADLDX010001085.1, from coordinate 3,695 downwards.
GTGAGTAGCTAGCTGCCAAGCTGATTCACCCACGAGTAAACTCGTGGGGGTCTCTTTCATTGTCCCAACATGTTGTATTCTAGCCGACAAGTGGCTTTCCTGTGACAATCCACTGGTTCGTAGTTCGTAGCCACCTGCTGCCAAGCGGTGGAGGCCCAAGAGCCACAGTCGACAACTGGCAGGGCATCAACTCAGTAGCGCGACGGCTTGGCATGTGAGACATTGGGGCTTGGCGTATACCGCTTGGCAGCGGTAGCTACGATCGTCTCCGTTTCATTTACATAACAAGAGTAGAAGTCATGGAAATCAGTCCCTTGGTGCGCGACACTTTACGTGTCGGAATTTGGCTTGGTGGAGTTTTGTTCTTGAGCGGGATTGCGGTAGCGGAGGACCATCCTGCATTTCAACCGGTTAAAGAACTGTTTGCCGCAATGTCCAAACATGATGGACAGGCTATGCGGGAGAAGGCAACAGAGGACTTCCAATTGCTCGAACACGGTGAAGACTGGACGATGCAGAAGCTCGTGGATGCAGTCCAGCCCAAGGGCGAGGCGTATGAACGCAAGAACTTCTTCAAGCAGATTCGAGCTCGGCAAGAAGGCAACGTGGCCTGGCTGAGCTATTGGAACAAGGCCGAGATTCGTCGTAATAGCGGGCTGCGGACCATCGTGTGGCTCGAAAGTGCCGTGATGGTAAGAGAGGGCGACCGCTGGAAAATCCAGCTTATGCATTCAACTCGTTTGGAATCGGATAAGCACCCTAAGAATATTGAATGGGTCCAGTTTGAAGCGACTCCGTAGCTGCCAATCGTGCTCTCGCCGGGGTAAGTCCGGAATGGCGTGGACTTAAAGTTTAGTCGAACGATCCGTAACCCCCTCAGCCGCAAGGCGCTAGCCGCGGTTGGCGCCGCCAAGCCACTGGCCATCGCCAAGGCCGTTAGCAATTGCCAAACTCACTTTCCCTCCATCTCGTCGAGCACCAGCCAGCTAAAAGTCGCTACGGGAATGGCTTGCTCTCGGCCATCTGAAAAGCCTTGGCCAGTTTACTGATGTGCTCCGGTGTTGTGCCGCAGCATCCGCCGATGATTTTTGCAGGCCAGCCAGATGCATATTCGCAATAGATATCGGGGGATTCGGCATCTGTGTTGATCCAGCCGACAGTTTCGTCCGCGCAGCCGATGTTGCCGTAAGCAATTAACGGGAAATGTTCTCCACATGCAGCTTTCAGTTCCGCGAGCGGCTTGGCCATATAGCTAGTCGGTCCACAGTTGACGCCGATGGCTGAAATTCCGAGCGGCAGCAATTGCCCCGCTGCTGCGGTGAGTGACTCACCAGATAGAATCTTCCCTTCGCGATCACACACAAAGCTGACGATCACGTGAGTGCCTGGAATCGTCGCCAGTTTTGCAATGGCTAGCGCCTCACGTATCGTGTTGATGGTCTCGATGAGAATCAAATCCACGCCGCATTCGATTAGGTGATGAACCCGTTCGGAATGTTCGGATTGGAGTTCGTCATCGTGCGGGACAAGGTCGGGACGGTAGCAGTCTTCGAGCGTGGAGATGGATCCAGCCACAAAGCGAGGTTTATCCGCAGGCATACTGGCTATCGCGGCGCGGGCTATGTCAACGGCGCGGCGGGTCAACTCGAGTGCACGATCTGCGTTTCCGCTTGGGGCAAGTGCACGGCGGTGCGTGCGGAACGTATTCGTACTGATAATGTCTGCGCCGGCGCGAAGATAATCTACATGAATGTTCTCCAGGATGCCTGCATCCCGTTCATTCATCAACGCATTGGCGGACCACAACGGAAGCCCTGTATCTACTCCCCGACGATTGAGTTCGGTGCCAGTTGCTCCGTCGAGGATGAGATGGGTTGACTGAGAGAGAATTGTTGAGAATGTCATGGATATCGGCTACCTGTCGTCAGCAATCAGTGGTCAACAGCTTTCCCTTTAGTTGGTCACAAATGTGAATCGGCGAGCCATCTTTGTATCCACCGAGGTTGTCAGAAGGCAACCCGCATTGGCCGGATACTTGGGAGATATCCCAAAGATTTTGCCTTCACCTCTAATGCTTGAGCGCGGGGCGTTTGATGTTGCCTCCGGAGAAGCCTCCGTCGTCGTAGCGATCGGGTATGGCTAGGTTGTAGAAATAACCCAAGTACTTCTTAGAAGTGCGTTCACCTTGGCGGGAGTTTATGCGAGTATGTCCGTGGCGACTGATCCAGCGACGTCGGTCAGACGCATACCTCGACCGGCGTAAAGGTAGGTGAGTTGCTCGTGGTCGAGACCGACCAAGTGCAAGATGGTGGCGTGCCAGTCGTGGATGTGCACCTGTAACCGAGGCTGTCGTCGCACCGCTGGCAGCGAGCGGGGCTGTCAGTAGTCGTACAAAGTGGCTAGGATTGCCCACTGAAATTTGAAAAATCTAGAAATAGCCAAATTCACCGTCCAATCGCTCATCCTTTGTAAGATCACAAATAGCGAGACAATCTTCCTGGTCTTTATTTCGCAAATTCGCACGACCCTGCCAGTCCTGCGCGATCATCCGGATAACGAGTGAGCAGGCAACTAGCGGCGGAATCAGACATGCGACTATGGAACATCGGAATCATCGGCGGCGGACCGGGAGGTCTAATCACGGCCCATTCGTTACTGAAGCTCGCCAGCGCTCCGGTAAACATCACATTGTTTGAAGCAAGTTCACGTCTGGGCGGAAAAATACTGACGCCGCATTTTCAAGCAACACCTGTCCGCTATGAAGCGGGCGCTGCGGAGTTCTCTGACTATTCTGTCTTTGAAGAAGATTCGCTGAGGGCGTTGATCCGGGAACTGGGGCTACCTGTTTCTCCGATGGGTGGCCCGGCTGTGGTGATGGGAGATCGATTCCTTTCGAATCTGGACGATTTCCAGGATCACTTCGGACCACAGGCACGCCAAGCAGTGGTTGAATTTGATCGGGCGGCCAGAAACCGTGTTACACCTGGCGAGTTCTATCAGTCAGACGACCCCGAAGGCGTGATCCAGGATGGTCAAACCGGATTTGATCAAATGCTGGATGATGTGCAGCAGCCGGAAGCGCGTAAGTTCATCGAGACTCTGATTCACAGCGATCTGGCCACTGAGCCATGTCAAACAAACATGGGTTATGATCTTCAGAACTATCTGATGAACGATCCGGCTTACATGAGCGTGTACGGCATTGTGGGTGGCAACGAGCGATTGCCGCAAGAATTGTCATCTCGGATCGCAGCCAACGTTCTTCTGAATCATCAGGTGCAGTCAGTTGCCAAAATCGATCTCAGTCTTCACGTTACATCGCTGGCTGAAGGGCGAGAACAGCAACATGACTTCGATTTTGTGATCGTGGCTCTGCCGCATAGTCACTTGAATTCGGTAGCGTATCAGGGCGATCGCCTGTCGACCGCGATGAGCCAGCATCACGCTCATTACAACTACCCGGCGCATTATCTACGCATCACGATTTTATTTGAACGAGCGTTCTGGCGTGATGCGTGTGGAGATTCGTATTGGATGCTGGACCATTTTGGTGGATGTTGCCTTTACGATGAGTCGTCTCGCGATCCAGCCTGCGACTACAATGTGCTGGGATGGCTGCTGGCCGGCGACGCGGCTGAAAGCATGAACCGGCTGAGTGATGACGCATTGATCGCCGAAGCGCTGGGTTCACTGCC
>JADLDX010001084.1 GCA_020846515.1 Pirellulaceae bacterium | reverse complement strand
TGCAGTAGCGCCTGTTTTTTCGACCCTCCCGAAGGGAGGGTTAGTTCGGCTACTGTTTAATTATCCAATTGTCAAAGAGGCGGAATTTATGGACACATGTCAGCGGAAACCTTCCCTGAATCGTACTTGCGCCGTTTTCTTGATAGTCGCCCTGGCACTTGTCAGTCAGGGTGCGAGCGTTCAAGCGTTGGAACGCATTGGCGTTGCTGGTCGAGAACTGGTCACGGAGTCTGGAAAGCCGTTCCATCCTTGGGGCTTTAACTACGGTAATGCCGGGCGGCTGATGGAAGATTTCTGGAACGAAGATTGGCAAACGATTGCCGATGACTTTCGAGAAATGAAACAGTTAGGGGCCAATGTAGTGCGCGTGCATCTGCAAGTGGGCAAGTTCATGAACTCGGCGACTGAAATGAACCCACAAGCGATGCAACAGTTTGTACGTTTGATTAAGTTGGCTGAAGCCACAGAACTCTATTTGGATGTGACGGGTCTAGCCAGTTATCGGCCGGCCGATCGACCTGCCTGGTACGATGCGATGACAGAGGACCAGCGCTGGCAGACTCAGGCGTTCTTTTGGCGAGCCATTGCGACTGAGGGCGCTAAATCCAACGCCGTATTCTGTTACGACTTGATGAATGAACCGCTATCACCTTCGGGCGAGGGTGGCTCCTGGTATTCAGGCAACCTGTTTGGCGGTTATGATTTTCTGCAGAAGATCTCAACCAGTCTCGGCAATCGCACGCGAGGCGAAGTTGCATTACAGTGGATCGACCGGCTGCGCGCTGAGATAAAAGCCGTCGACACCCGCGCCTTGGTGACGGTCGGTATGTTGCCCTGGGTCACCAAGTGGGGTCATCTATCCGGGATGGTACCGGCCGAGGTGGCAGGTCATGTCGACTTTCTGTGTGTGCATATTTATCCGAAGACCAAAGAGCCCGATGAGGCTGTGAAAGCCATCGAATTCTGCCGAGGGAAAGTACCGGTAGTGGTCGAAGAGACCTTTCCGTTAAGCTGTTCAATTGAAGAGCTTGAGAGTTTTATGAAGTCCAGCCGATCGATAGCGACAGGCTGGATCTGGCACTACGACGGCACCACCTTGGAAGAGTACGCAGAGTTAGAGAAGGCCGGCAAACTGACCCTGCCCATGGCCATCTATCGCACCGCACTCCAGTCCTTTGTAAGACTGACCGCCGAGTTTCGTTAGATTGTAGAACAGTTTTCATGGCACCTACGCCAACGGCGTTAGATTCCACAGCCCAGGGTTCGCGGCGTAGCCGCGTACCCTGGGTACCGGCGGCCCGCCTCGCCGTTTCGCCCCCGACACGTCGCGACCCACACCAAACGTAATTACCCCAACGCGTTTGGACCATCGGTCGGTGGGCATGATCGATTGCGTATGACGCATGGTTGGTACGCGGACAGCGCGAGGTTGTAAAACCCCGGTGGGGTATTCAATGCCGGTGGCACCACGAACCCGGGGTACGCGGCGCCAGCCGCGACCCCCGGGCTATTGAATATAACGCCGTTGGCGTAAAAACCATCGATGCCATTGTGAATCGTTAGACGATGGCTTGAATGACTTCGCCGGCTACGTCGGTCAGACGAAAATCGCGACCGTTATATTTATAGGTCAAGCGTTGATGGTCCATCCCTAGCAAATGCAAGATGGTGGCATGCAGATCGTTCAGATGTATACGGTCGACGGCGGCCTTGTAACCGATCTCATCTGACTGACCGTAACTGACACCGCCCCGAACGCCACCGCCGGCTAGCCAGGCGGTGAAGCAGTGTGGGTTGTGATCGCGTCCTGGTTTGGCGCCCAAGTGCGCAATGGGCAATCGTCCAAACTCACCGCACCAAATCACAAGCGTGTCCTCCAATAGTCCACGTTGAGCCAGGTCGGTCAATAGGCCAGCAACGGGTCGATCGGTCTCATCAGCAAACTGTTGATGGTTGCCTTGGATATCATTATGCCCGTCCCACGAGCGTTGATTTTCCATACCGCCTGAGTAAATCTGTACAAATCGCACGCCTTGCTCAATCAGTCGCCGAGCCATCAAGCATTGGCGTGCGAAATGATCGCAACGCTTGTCGTCTGTACCATAAAGTCGATGAATCGATTCTGGCTCAGCCTCCAGGTTCAAGACATCCGGCGCAGCGGCTTGCATTCGATAGGCCAATTCAAAACTCTCGATTCTCGCTGTCAAATCTGTTTCGGCCGCCAAGTGCTCGCGATGTTGTTGATTGAGTTGCTGGAGGAAGTCCAACTGGCTGCGTTGTACCGCCGTTGATATTTGCGGTAATCGCTTAAGGTTGTCGATCGGCTCACCGGTCGGTCGCAGATGAGTGCCTTGATAGACGCCCGGTAGAAAACCGGCGCTCCAGTTGGCCGCATGACCTTTCGGCAGGCCGCGTCCTTTGGGATCGCTCATCACCACAAAGCCTGGCAGGTCTCGGCTTTCGCTACCCAAGCCGTAGGTCACCCAAGAGCCCACACAGGGAAAGCCCATGCGCGCGAAACCCGTGTTCATAGCAAACAGAGCCGGTGAATGGTTGTTCGACTCTGTGTACCCGGAGTGTATAAACGCCATCTTGTCGACATGTTGCCCCAGGTGCGGAAAGATAGACGAGACCATCTTGCCACACTGGCCACGCGGCGTGAATTCGAAGGGTGACTTCATCAAGTTGCCCACGGCATCTTTGAAGAAACCGGTTGTGTTGGAGAAGTCTGGCGCGAACTCGCGAATGGACTTGCCGTTCCACTTCTCCAACTGCGGTTTGTAATCCCAAGTATCAACTTGACTGGGGCCACCGTTGACGAAGATCCAGATCACGCGTTTGGCAGTGCCGTTAAAATGACTGGGCTGCGGGGCCAGAGGTTGCAGCGAGCGGGCACCAAGCTCAGACGCGTTACAACTCGCCAATCCATTGTCTTTTAATAGCGACGCCAAACCAATCAGACCAAAGCCACAACCAGCGCGGGCTAGCAGATGGCGACGTAAGAATGGCAGCGTATCGGCAGCCGCGGTACTCATCTGGCCGGCTTGCTCTGGGTGTGTTTGCATGAATCACCTTTGCCTGTTAGGTGGGAATGTCTTGTTAAGCCGCGGCGCGTGTATCCAATGACTCGGTTACTCGATGTACATAAACTCGTTGGAACTGAGCAGCATCTGACAAAGGTCTGCCATTGCCAGTTGTCGATGTTTATGCGTTTGGTCTCGATCGGCATCACCCCCGCGCAAACTTGCTTGCTGCTGCACAAATCGTACGGCCTGCCCGAGTTCCATGTCCGACGGCGCGCGTCCGAAGACACGGAGATAAGCGGCAGTAATCGCCTCGGGGAGCAAATTGGGCAGCGAATCGCTGTGTACCTTGTCAGCCAGCGCTTCAGCGTAACTGCGTCCTTGAGGACTGTTCATAAACATCAGTGCTTGCGGCGCAATCGTGGTCGTTGATCGCGCACCGATGCTCACCAGATGCTCGGGCCAATCAAACAACATCATCATCGGTATCAAGTCGCTCCGTTTAATGAAGAAGTAGACGCTGCGACGCTTCATGTCTTGGTTCATTGTGCCAGGGCCGAACATCTGATCGTCCAGCGTACCGGACACGGCCAACATCGCGTCGCGCACCGCTTCCGCTTCCAATCGCCGTGGAACTCGTCGCCACCAAAGTTTATTGTCCGGGTCAATCAAATGTCGCGCATCGGTCTGTGTGGAGATGGCTGGCGACTGCACTGCTTGAGTATCAGCTGACTGCATGTAAACGGAGCTGAGCATAATTTGCTTATGGATGGGCTTTAAGCGCCAATCATGGTCTATCAACTGGATGGCCAGCCAATCGAGCAACTCGGGATGCGTGGGTCGCTCGCCGGATGTGCCAAAATCGTTGGGCGTAGTGACCAACCCTTGACCAAAATGATGTTGCCACAAACGATTGACCATGACACGCGCGGCCAGATGCCCAGCACCCTGTTGTGAATCGGTCAACCAGTAGGACAGGGCAGACCTGGCAGGCATGACAGGCTTAGCAGCCTTTGAGTCAGAGTCAGGCACAGGGGCTGTATCACTCGGCGCGTCACGCTTGGATATCAGTACCTGCAAGTAGCCTGGCTCAACTGCCTCTCCTTTTTGAGTTACATCGCCGCGGCGTAGATGGTGTGTCACGGGATAAAAATGCGGGAAGCCACGGCCATCAGCATGATGCGGCAGGTGCGGCAGGCCTTCGCTGGTGACCAGTACCTTGTTCAGTTTGACTGCAGCACCATCGGCTTTCAGTTTATTGAGCTCTTGGGAAGCTTGCTGCCACGGTGCGTGTTGGCCTCGAAACCAGTCCAAGGCGACAGGCCATTGGGACTGGTGATCCGCGATCCAGGTGGGCAACTTCGCCCGATCGTCCGGGGGCGAACTGGCGCGCAGAGTTCGCAACGCCTCCACGACGGAATTACCCGGTCCGGCCACTCCAAGACTTAGCGGCGCCTGTTGACTGCCGCTGGTGGATAATCGGATTCGTCCGAGCACGTGCTGGGCGTTGGGGTGTTCGAACGACAACCGAATCGTCACTTGCGATCGGTCAGGCACCGTGAGCGGTTCAGCTAAACGAAACACGGCGGCTTGATCGCGACCGATTTGCCCGTCGACAGCCCAGCCGCTGGCGGGATCGTCATCGATCGACGCAGCAACTGATAATGAAGCAGAATTTTGTTGATGCGTCGCTTCGGCCGAACTCCAGCGCACCGCTGATTCTTTCGCCGCCTTTGATGCTTTCGCCGCCTTTGCTGGCAGACCGATCGTCGCTGCCACATTTGTTAATACGAAGTTTCCATTACTAGCGCGACCCGGTCCTTTGCGCGATAGTGACTCGTCGGCCAGCGCTTCGACTCGCAGAGCCGCCAATTGTTTAACGCTGCTCGGCAACACAAAGGTCAGAACTTCTTTGGCCGGCGCTTTGCCGGTGGCCAGGAACGAGCCGTCATCCAATGCTTTGAACTTTGTTTTGGCTGACGAGCTTGGAGCCACGCTGATCAATTGCCACTGACTAGCCTCAGGCAAGGCTGCCGCGCTGTTGAGCCACTTGACCAAGGCTGAGGGTAGTTGCTCGGCTTCGATAGTGTCGAGCTGTTGCTGTGCCTGAGCCAATCGCTGAGCATACTCTTGTCTGCGGCGTTCATTCTCGGCCGGTTCCAGGTCGAACTCTTTTTCGGTTCGAATGGCCTTGGTGAAGGTAGCGGCCAGTCGATAGTAGTCG
>JADLDX010001083.1 GCA_020846515.1 Pirellulaceae bacterium | reverse complement strand
TGCATGCGAACATCTTTGGCCAACGCCAACTGATGCAAGAGTCGAGCTTGATAGAGCTCTAGTTTGCTCTGCCCGATCTCACGACTATGAATAACGACCAGAAGATCGTCTTTCTTGACCACTTGACCGAGCCTGACGTGTACGCTGCTCACGGCCCCCTCAACCATCGGGTAGATATGAGCCACACGATCTTCATTCAGACTGATCTTGCCGGTCAATCGAATGGTTCGCGACTGGACGCTGGGGTGGATGGCTTGGATCTTGATACCCGAGGCAGCCCACATTTTTTCGGGAAATTGCAGTTCGTTGCCAGGAGCATTAGGGGACTCAGACGACTGAGGCTCCGCGTGAGCATCGGCGGTTACGTGCGTGGCCGCTGTCGCGAGGGAAGAGTGCAAATACCAGCGAGTCAACAGGGCGCCTGCCACCAGGGAAACGGTGCAGGTCGCCAAGATAATAGTTAGTTGATGTGTCAACCAATTTGTAGCGGTCGATTTCATAATGAAGAGCGTCATCCTGGATTGAATGGAAATTGCACTTGTCCCGGTGGAATTCAAGCGGAAGCAGTGCAAGCTGCCCGATTGTTTTCCGAGAAACCACAGTCTGAACCGGATGGCTCGCCCCGGCGGACGGGAATAGCCAACAAGTTACGTGGCAGGTGTGCAATGACTAAGTAAAAGAAGCCAACAACGACAGAAGTCGGAGTGGCAATCAGCAGCGCATGCTGCCCAAGCGTTCAGGCAAAGAAAGCCGAACCGCAAAACGACTAAAGAAATGGGCGCGGGCATCGGATCCGCAAGCCGCAAACAGGTGCGCGGCAGACAAATCGGCCACCAGGTCGTTTGCATAAAAGGCGAGCGGAATCTGCACTTGCTCCAGAGTTCGAGCCAGATCAATTTTGAACTGACCGAGGTCGACCAGTTCCAACGCAGGCGATCGACTGGCCGCAGTCATGCCGTCCGCATAATCGCCTGGCATAGTCCAGTGCACATGCCAACCTGTTGGGAGGCAGCTTGAACAGAGCTCTGTGCGTGCAGCTCTCGGCGCGTGAAATCGGCTGAGGTGTCTCGCAAATGCCTGCGAATTGGATGCGGCCAACGAGGCATGATCGTGCGCCACCGGAACTGGTCCAGTCCAGACCAAACAGATAACCAAAATGCGTAACATACGCATCGCAGTTGTTGTCGATCGATTGGTAGGCAGGGGGTGGGACATAACGCTCTGCAGTTTAGGTGAGATCATTATTGTAGCCCAAGCTATCGCACGAGGCAAATCAACCAGGGCTGTGGAGCTCTTTACCCAACCGGTTTGTGTCCAACTCGTCGGTCGCGTTTGCCCAACAGGTGGCCACCAGGAGCATGCCATATAAAAACTGGTCGCCCACCAACGCATAACTGCACGCGACAACCAGCCCACATCCCAGCCCTAACTTCCTGCGTCCCATTGACCAGGCTCGGGGCGCGGAAGTATTCAACGGCCACAGACCGATTACTGCACCTAAAGTACAGATGGTTATGGTGTGAGTTAAAAGGTTGATCAATAGAATCTTGCCCACTAGCCATTGACTGCTCAGTACGGTTGAGTGATCGGTGACGGCTAACCACCACACAGACTCGCCTTGCCACCACGCAGGGTTGGCCAACTGCGAGGCCAAGGCGGCAGCCAGCAGTAACCAGGTGTGTATCTGAATCATGCGCCATGCGAGCTGGCTACGCCAATGCGGTTGCGTACTGGGCTGGTTCGTACTGGGCTGGGCCAGGGCCAGATAACCGAGCAGTGCAATCAAGTAAGGCTCGCAGGCACCGGTACTCCAGGTCATACGCTGGGCCAGGAACAAGACGGCGAGCATCAGGGCTACGAGCGTCAGGCGACCGCCAATACCGGCAGCAGACGCAGTTGCTAAAGCGATGCCCGCTGCGGACCAGACTTGGATGAACCTGGCCTCGGAGGTCATCCAAAGTGGTGTGATTCGAAAGCGACTCGGCCAAATATCTTCCGTGGCCACCGCCAATTTGCGATTGAATGCCGCCTCTTGCAGCCCAGCTTTACCCCACCAAGGCTCCACATCGACCAGAATCGGAAGAAACCAGAGTGCTGTCAACAGGCACACGATGCGACGCAGCCAGTGCACTGGATTGTTCGCGGTGGGTTGGAACCAGAACGCGTCCCAAGCATGGAACTGGTCCTGGCCAACGACCTGCTCGGCCACGTTGGTGGAATTCGACGGACGAATGGCAGGTTGGGATGCTTGCCTGGACGATGACTTAGCCTTTTTCATGGCGCGGTTTCCACACTGATCGCGCGCCGCGTTTTTTCCAAGACAGGCAAGAGCTTAACGCGCGCTGTGTCTAACGCGACCACTCGGCACTCGAACAGCACTTGAGGCTCGCTGGCTGCGATCGGCAATTCACCAGCCCGTTCAGCCACAGCTTGCAAATAGGTAAGCGTTGCTTGGCGCACCATGCGAATTCCGTCGACCTCTTGACCGCGTTCTCGCCAGGCCAGCAGGCAATGATCGAAGATCAAATGCACCAGCTCTTCATTTTTTTCTTCTGCCACGACCGCCAGCATGCGTGCAAAGTTTTGTGATCGCCGGTCGACGA
>JADLDX010001082.1 GCA_020846515.1 Pirellulaceae bacterium | reverse complement strand
TTCCCTTGGAGATGATGGCTTCGGCTCATCAGAGACTGGGCCAAAACGATCAAGCCATCCAAGCTTACAAACAAGCGATTCAATTTCGTCCGGCAGCCAATGCCTGGCGCGTGGCCTTGGCTGAGTTGCTGATTAAGCAAGATCGTTTGGAGGAAGCTGCACGTGAGATGCGAACGGCACTATTGTTCGAGGCCGATGATCCCAAGTTACAAGAGCTGCGCGACAGGATTAGCAAGCTCCAGCGTCGCGCCACCTCGTTTAACAGTCAGCCGTAGGCGTACTCGTTTTCTCGATAAGGCTCCCTCGTTTAACAGTCAGCCGCAGGCGTACTCCGCCTAAAAAACAGGCGTCAATCTTAATGTGGGCCGAAAACCGTGGGCTAGCGCCCAGCGGCTAATTAGCCGCAAGCGCGCTAGCGTCCGGTTAAGCCCGACACCTAAAAACACATGCGCCGGTGGCTGACTGTTAAACGACTTGTCGATGGGGGTTGCCCTCAATTTAATTGTTTTATTACACGATTTGATGCTTGGTTCTTTGAGTTTGCCGGCATTAAGCAGCTTGACGACGAGTTCGGCGACATTTAACCTCAGCATATCTGCGGTGTGTCCCCTCCGCAGACGCCTTGATCGTTTCTCGCGTACCCCCTCGCGATAAACGCAGCTATTGATCTGAAAAGTTCTTGAAATGCAACACCCTGTTCTTTGCATTGCAATTTGGGCTTGTTTCCTCGTGCCCAATTTTGCCGTTGGTGACTTTATCACGTTTTCAAACTCCACGCGCATCGTGATTCCGCGGCAGGGAACCGTCGATCCATTTCCGATTGCGATTGCAGCCAGTGGTGTCACTGGGCAAATTGACAATTTTACTTTGACCATCGACGGCATTTCTCATGCGTTTTTGGATGACGTTGCAGCGGTTCTAGTATCTCCCAGAGGCACCGCCGTCATGTTGTTTGATGGTGCAGGTAGAGGTACCGAGCAAGGCGGCCCGTTTAACATCGGTGAGCAAGTTTGGGTCTTCGACGAAAACGCGCCCGCAGCCATTCCCTTACAAACGGCACCGGTCAGTGGACGTTATCGACCAGGTGCTTCCGAATGGACCACCGAGTTTGCGGCGGGTGCGCCGCGGCGAGCCAACATTGGTTCATCCTTTATTCCATTTCGCACGGAAGACCCCAACGGGAATTGGCAGCTTTACATCCAAGATTTTTCGGGTGGCGACAGCGGGGCTATTGAGCGCGGTTGGTCGATCACTTTTGAAATTAATGCCACAGCGGTACCCGAGCCGGGCACGGTCAGTTTAGCACTGTTGGCCGTGTCGGCAATCTGCACGCGACGAGCGTTCCGCAAACGCCAACGCTAGCCCGCTTGGTTGCACTAACGCCCAGCGGCTAATCCGAAAACCGCGGCTAACGCTGTGCGGCTAATCAGCCGCAAGCGCGCTAGCGTCCGGTTTCTTTTTCTTGCGATGTAGCATTCCAGCCGCCAACATGCGGATAACGGCGCTGCTTAATCGGACGGCATCACTTTGGATGCGTCTGTTTTCTGAAACGACATTTCCTGTGGTTCATGCTGGATGACTTTGCACCGCGAGAGATGAGAGTGGCGCAAGAGGGCTGTAAACCGCGGCTAACGCCGTGCGGCTGATCAGAAAACCGTGGGCTAGCGCCCAGCGGCTGATGGACTTGGCCCAGTCTTTGCCCAGTCTTGGCTGGGGTATAAGCTGCTAACGGGCCGATTCGGGACGGTATCCCTACGGGTTGTCAGAATCGCCAATTAGCCTTATTGTGCAAGGATTCAGCTCGATCTTAATCGACACCCGTTTCTCTCTAGGAGTTTGCCCCGATGCCTTATGAACTGCCCAAACTCGCTTATGCCTATAACGCGCTCGAACCCTACATCGATGCGCAAACAATGGAAATCCATCACACCAAGCACCACCAGGCCTACATCACCAAAGTGAACGAAGCGATTGCGGGCACCTCATTTGACGGCCAGCCCGTGGAAAAGCTGATCGCCGACCTGGCGTCCGTGCCTGAAGATAAACGCGGCGTAGTCCGCAATCATGGTGGCGGACATGCCAATCACAGCTTTTTCTGGACGATCATCGCTCCAGGTGCCGGCGGCGCGCCAACCGGTGAACTGGCTGCTGCAATCGATAGCGCTTTTGGCAGCTTTGACAAGTTCAAGGAAACATTCGCCAATGCTGCGGCCACGCGTTTCGGTAGCGGCTGGGCCTGGTTGGTCGTCGATGGTGGCAAGCTAGCCGTAGGCTCAACCGCCAATCAAGACAGCCCTCTGATGGGCAAGACGGTGGCTGGTATCGGCGGCAAGCCACTCCTGGGACTGGATGTTTGGGAGCATGCCTATTATCTCAAGTATCAGAATCGTCGCCCCGACTATGTCAGCGCATTCTGGAATCTGGTCAATTGGAACGAAGTTGCCAAACTCCTCAAGGCGGCGTAATCGCCTTGTTCGTGTAACAGTCAGCCGCAGGCGTACTTGCACCCAGGCATTGGACGGCCTGAGGCTGACTGGTGAGGGAGTACGCCTGAGGCTGACTAGTGGATGAGTATGCCTACGACTGACTAGTGATTGAGTACGCCTACGGCTGACTGTTAAACGCATGGACCCACTCAGCATGGATGCAAACTTTCAACTCTCAAGCAGCAATCGATCGGCGACCGGTAGCTTGACCGGCAGTTTGACGACCGGTAGCTTGACTGGGCCGGTTATGGACCAGTCGCTTCAACAGGCCACGCAGTGGTTATGGGATCGCCAGGCACCCGATGGATATTGGTGCGCGACGTTGGAAGGCGACTCCATTCTCGAGAGCGAGTTGATTCTGCTGGATGCCTATCTGGATCGATTGCATCAGCCGCGCTGTCAGCAAGCGGCCCGTGCGTTAGAGCTTAGCCAAAATGCTGATGGTGGCTGGGGGATGTATCCCGGCGCGCCGCTGGAGATTAGCGCCAGTGTCAAAGCCTACCTGGCCTTAAAACTCTGTGGGCGATCCGCCGACGATCCGCATATGGTGCGTGCTCGCCTCGCGATTGTTCAAGCGGGCGGAGCCGATCGCGTTAACAGCTTTACGCGTTTTTATCTCGCGCTGCTCGGTCAGATCGACTACAAATATTGTCCGGCAGTGCCGCCTGAAGCGGTGCTCTTGCCCAAATGGCTGCCGATCAATATGTATCGCATTAGCGCTTGGTCACGCACCATGGTTATGCCACTGGCCATCATGTGGGCACATCGACCACTTCGTCGCGTACCAACGCAGCAAGGTATCGAAGAGTTATTCGTCCAGTCGCCCGATCGCTGGCCCGCGCTGCGCAGTCCCGGACTGCCGCCAGTGCCGCAGTTCTTTTCTTGGGAAACACTGTTTCGCTGGGGCGACCGACTGGCCAAATTCTTGGAGAACAATCGTCTTCGTCCGCTGCGTCGACTGGCCATGCGCCGAGCCCAAAGCTGGATGGTCGCACGCTTCGCCGATAGCGATGGTTTGGGAGCTATCTTTCCACCGATCGTCTGGAGTCGCATCGCCCTGGAGTGCTTGAACTTCGACGCGGACTCGCCCGAGATTCGTTATTGCGATGACAAACTCAACGCGCTGGTCTACTCGGCCGCTGATGGATCGCACTTGCGCGTGCAACCATGCCAATCGCCAGTCTGGGATACGACGATCGTGATTCGGGCCTTAGATGCCGCCGGCGTATCGAGCGCGGATCCGCATCTGCAAGCCGCCACCGAATGGTTGCTCAATAAACAAGTGACGCGTCCCGGCGATTGGTCCGAACGTACACAGGTCGAGCCTGGAGGCTGGTTCTTTGAGTTTCATAACGAATTCTATCCTGATGTCGACGATACGATTATGGCCCTGATGGCATTGCGCACGCAATGCGACCCAGGCACACAGCCATACTCCCCTATACCAAATGAGCCCGCCGATGACAGCCTCAGTGCTGATCGATCGCGCGAGCTCGAACTGGCTAATACGAGGGCCTCTTTAGTCCGGCAACCACGCATACGCACTGCCGCTCACACGGGCATTCAGTGGATTTTGGCGATGCAAAACCGCGATGGAGGCTGGGGCGCGTTTGACCGCGATAATGACGCCGAGTGCTTGTGCGCAGTTCCGTTTGCGGATCATAACGCGATGATTGATCCCA
>JADLDX010001081.1 GCA_020846515.1 Pirellulaceae bacterium | reverse complement strand
CGAGAACAAACGCATCAATCGACGTGCTGGCTGAATCGCTTGACTGAGGCACAGTGGCATGCACTGTCGCAGGCACTGTGGCGACCGGTGGCAAAAAGGACCAATGCGCTTCATACGTGGCCCCCTCTGCAATCCATTGTTTCAAAATCTGTATCTGATCGACGCTTAACGGCTTGCCCGAGTCGATGGGGGGCATGCGCTGATCGGCATCGTGGGACTCGATACGCTTGACCAACTGGCTCTCCGCCAGCTTGCCTGGCACAATGGCGTAGTGTTTCGAGGGCAGTAACGCTACGGCGTGTTCGAATGCATCCAACCGCAAACCGGCTTGCCGAGACCCTTTATCAAACCCATGGCATGCAAAGCAGTGATCAGCCAAAATGGGCAAGACATCGCGATTGTAGCTCAGCCGAGTCGGTTGCTTGGATGGCGGGTTGCCAGGCGTGAGCAATTGAGCCTGGGCCCGCTGGAGGAACAAGCCACAGCTGCAAGTCAGCACCAGCGTCAAGAAAAGAGCGTTCTTCATAGCCTGAATCAAACTCCACATGACGTGTGCCTATGCCTGCCCGAGCACTGATGGAACTATCATAACCCACAGCAGTTCAGCGGAGAATTGCCAACCTGACTTGGATCAGACTTGTTTCGATTTCGGGTAGAATGATGTTTCCAGTTTTTTTACTCCGTCGCCAGACGGTGGCCCCGTAGCCATCCGTCGCCAGACGGTGGACTGGGCCGCATACGAAATCCACCGCTTGGCAGCGGTGGCAGCGGTGGCTACCTACCTCGCTGACTCCTGCTTAACATCAATACCGTTCAATGAAGGGCGTTTTCACGTAGGCGAGTCTCGCCGAGACTCGCGAATTTCACCAAAAGGCTCAGGACTCGCGTCTCGGAGAGACGCGGCTACGTGCTTCGTTGAACGGTATTGTGCTTAACATCGACTCCGAATTACTTCCTTGGGATTGATAACTATGATCGTACGCCTCTTGGCTGGCTTGATCGTTCTGGCCCAACTCAATACGGCTACCGCGCAATTGACGGCGATAACCTACCCGGACCATTCAGATCTGCTGGTGCTGCGCGATGCGGCCGGTCAACAGCAACCGATCACGACCGCGGCTCAGTGGGCGGAGCGCGTCCAGCACATTCGCGCAGGCATGCAGCAAGCGATGGGCCCGCTGCCGGATGTGACGAAGAAAGTACCTCTAGACGTAGAGCAGATCTCCGAGGAGAAGACAGAGAAATATCTGCGTCGCAAGATCCGCTTCACACCCGAGGCAGGTGACAAAGTACCCGCGTGGTTGCTGATACCAAATGACCTGATTTCCACTGGCAAAAATAATTCGGTCGATGCAGCAGTCAAAACACCTGCCATGTTGTGCTTGCACCAAACGGTCAAGATCGGCAAAGACGAACCGGCTGGTTTGGGTGGCAGCCCATCCTTGCATTATGCGCATGAGTTAGCCGAGCGTGGTTATGTCTGCATCGTGCCGGATTACCCGTCCTTTGGTGAATATGCTTACGACTTCAAGACACAGGGGGCACACTACGCCAGTGGTTCGATGAAGGCAATCTGGAATAACATTCGAGCCATCGATGTGTTGGAAACGCTACCGCAAGTGGATAAAAATCGCATCGGCGTCATTGGTCACTCGTTGGGTGGACACAACTCGCTGTTCACAGCCGCCTTCGATGAACGCTTGAAGGCAGTGGTTACCAGTTGTGGGTTCACGCCTTTTCACGACTACTACGGTGGCAAAGTGGCAGGATGGACGAGCGATCGTTACATGCCTCGAATTCGCGATGTTTACGGCAACGAGGCGAGTAAATTGCCCTTCGACTTCTATGAAGTCTTGGCCGCGATAGCGCCGCGCGGAATCTTTTCCAATTCGCCAATCAGCGATAGCAACTTTGACATCGGCGGCGTTCGCAAAGCGATCGCCAAGTCTGGCGAGGTTTATAAACTGCTGGGCGCAGCAGATAAACTGGTACTCGCAGCTCCGGCCGCACCACACGATTTCCCAAAGGCCGAGCGCGATGCAGCCTACCAATGGTTGGATGAATTATTTATGAAGAAGTGACCGTGTGCCTGAGTGTACGCGAGGTCCACGACCATCGAGTGCGTTTTACTGTTACGATGACCACCGAAATCGCCCTTCACTGATCGCCCTTCACTACCAACACTTTGCAACCTCAAAACGACACATGTTAAAACTTTACAGCTCATTTGCCGTTTCTGGTCCGATTACCATCGCCATGTAT
Organism: Pirellulaceae bacterium; assembly: GCA_020846515.1. Taxonomy (GTDB): domain Bacteria; phylum Planctomycetota; class Planctomycetia; order Pirellulales; family Pirellulaceae; genus Aureliella. The sequence continues at coordinate 1,446 of JADLDX010001081.1, read as the reverse complement.
TGTTGGCTGGTTGGCTGGTTGGTTGCCGGCCAAAGTCAAGCCGCTGATTGGCCTATGTGGCGATACGATTCTTCTCGAAGCGCTGCTTCGACCGATCAGTTGCCATCGCAGCTAGCACCGCTATGGTCGACTGCCATCGGTGCTCGTCGACCAGCGTGGGATGATACGCTCAATCGAGACTTGATGAGCTACGATCGGTTGTTGGAGCCGATTGTCAAAGATGGCCGGATGTTTGTCGGACTAAATGATCGCGATCAATTGGTAGCCTATAGCGCCGCAGATGGGAAATGGCTGTGGAGTTATTACTGCGATGGACCGGTTCGATTACCACCGGTCGCCTGGCAGAACTTTGTTTACTGTGCCAGTGACGATGGATTTCTGCATTGTGTCGATGCAGTTACCGGTAAGTTGAATTGGAAGTTTCGAGGTGGCCCGATCAATGCCACGCAACTGAGCACTGCTAGCACCAGTGGACAGAACGCGGTCGCTGGACACGGCGTGACGCTGGGTAGATTGAGCCTGGGGAATCAACGCTTGATATCCGCCTGGCCAGCGCGCGGCGGTCCAGTGCTGAGAGATGGCCAGATCTATTTCACGGCCAGCATTTGGCCTTTCATGGGTACGTTCATCTATGCACTCGATGCGCAAACCGGACGCACTTTGTGGGTCAATGACGAAACGGGAGCCCAATACATCAGGCAACCGCACAGCGCGCCAGCCTTTGCAGGTGTGGCTCCGCAAGGTGCCCTGGTCGCAACGGAAAAGGCGTTGATCGTTCCAGGCGGACGTTCGGTTCCGGCGGTGTTTGAACGCGAAACAGGCAAGATGCGCTACTTTGAACTCAATGCCGCTGGCAAAGGTACCGGCGGTTCGTTTGTAGCAGCCAACGAATCAAGCTGGTTTGTGCACACACGCGAGCGCGGCACCCGCGAATTCGCCTTGGATACCGGCTTGAAGACAGCCTTCATGCCCAATGAACCCGTCCTGTCTGGTGAAACGATCTATGCGGCAGTGGATGCAGACGGCCAGCGATTCATACGTGCTTATCACAGCCAAACCAAAGATGTGCAGTGGGAAACACCTGTGGACGCTCTGGGAGACCTGATCCAGGCCAGCCAACATCTTGTCGCTGCTAGCTCATCAGTTGATGGCCAGTCGACGATCAGCCTGGTGCGTCTACCGTCGGCCGGACAAGCGGCGAAAATTGTGGCTTCGCGAACTATTGCCGGCACTGTCCAACGACTATTAGCGGCAGATGGTCAAGTGCTGGCCGTTACCTTGGAAGGCACGATCCATGCGTTAGGTGCCCCTCGCGCAACTGGAACTACCAGCAGCCCTGTCGACTCGCTAGCCGAGACTGAACCTAAAAACAAAGTCAAACGACTCGAGGTAGATCCAGACACTGCACGCCGTGCTACATCCTTACTGGCTGCGGGCGAAGCAGTT
>JADLDX010001080.1 GCA_020846515.1 Pirellulaceae bacterium | reverse complement strand
TGCCCAGCTTGATCTTCGTCAGCATGATGTTTCCAGCCAAGTTGGCGCTTGGGGCGGCGATGGGTTATGCCGCGCGGCGCACGCGACCACGGCACTATCTGGTTCGCTGGCCCGCGCGCTTTCTGGCCTGGGCTGCCTCGCTCAGCTACGTCGGTGCGCTCTACATTGCCCAGTTCGTCGCATGGCAAGGTATCTTTGTGATGTACTTTCAACACGCCGTGCTGGTTCCCGTAGCTGCCTAGTTGGTCAGGGCATCTTGTCAGCGATGTTAGGTAGCCACCGCTGCCAAGCGGTGGATTTCGTCGCCAGAGGAGTCCACCGTCTGGCGACGGTGGCTACCAAGTTTGAAAGTGGCGCTGTCCGGTTAAGTACCGAACTTCAGATATTTACTTGATGTATCAAGTGAGTGGCGGATGCGGTCAGCCGGTGCGACCCAGCGACGATCACCGAGGAACCTTAGCGACTTGGGGCCACGTAAGGCGACTCCCGCTAGTGTTAACTCACTCAGGACTTGATCGAGCGCTACCTGGTCGTCCAACTCGCGCAGGGCAATCCAAGCCACCGATGCGCCACACGAAAGGACGCACTGACAAGCATCGCCCAGTTGGGTTAGACGCTGAGTCAAATCGACACACTGATGATGGGCGATCGCGACGCGCACTAGGGCCGCATAGTCGTCCGCCCACGCAAACTCCGAACGCTCATACCAAAACTGCGTTTCGTCTGCACCAGGTTCCATGCGTTGGGCTGCCTGGCGGACGGGCAACTGAGCCGTAATGCGATCGGCCATACCGGCCAGTGAATCAAGCGGACCAGCCAGGCGGATTAGCAAAGTTTGAGGCGGTTCAATCTCCAGGGCCGAGATCGGCAGTGGCAACGCCAGCAACTTCATGCCGATATCAACCGCCGCTCGCAGACTCGAAGCGTTCACGCGCACCGTTAATGTGCCCGGCGGTTGTGGAAAGACCTTCAAGGTAGCTTCGGTAATGATCCCCATCCGCCCATAACTGCCGACCAACAGTTTAGGCAAATCAAATCCAGCCGCGTTCTTAACGACCTTGCCTCCACCGCGAACCTCACGCCCCTCACCATTGCACATCTGCACTTCCAGCATAAAGTCGCGCAGACCACCGTATAGCAATCGACATGGTCCGCTCACGCCGCTGGCAATGGAACCGCCTAACGTCGCACCGTGGTCAGCCAACACCGGGTCGAATGGCAAGTATTGCCCCTCGGCCGCCAAAATCTGTGCTAGCTGGGCAATGGTCGTACCAGCTTTAGCGGAGACCAAGAACTCTGATGGATCGTAGTTGACGATGCCGTTGTGGCCGCGCATATCGATGATCGACAGATCGGCTGCGTCCTCAGCCAGCAACCCGCTTTTGGTCTGCGCGCCCACTGGCAGCAGACGCTCACTGGCCATACACGCTTCAGCGATCTCGGCAAACGTCGTGGGTTGAACAATCAAGTTGGGCATAGGACGAGTAGTGAGTAGTGAGTAGTGAGTAGTGAGTAGTGAGTAGTGAGTTGTGAGTTGTGAGTTGTGAGTTGTATTACATGCGGCTGGCGATGCCGGCGGTTTCGAGGGGGTGAGCGCCGTAGAGCGACAGGGCAGGCGCTTCGGCACTGGGGAACATCTTGCCTCGGTTGGCGATCTCCAGTGGATCACACGCACGGCGGAGGCAGTGCATGGCCTGGATCGAATCCTCGCTGAACATACCGCTCAAAAATTGACGTTTCTCCATGCCTACGCCATGTTCGCCGGTAATGGACCCGCCCAGGTCGATACAGAGCTGCACGATTTTGGCTGCCAGATGTTCCGCACGTATCAATGCGCCTTCTTCGCGGCCATCGAACATGATCAGCGGATGTAAGTTACCGTCGCCGGCATGGAACACATTGGCCACGGCGATGTTGGCTTCACGACTGAGCCGCTGGATCTCTTCCAGCGCGTGCCCAAGTTTGCCGCGCGGGACGACTCCATCTTGGACGATAAAGTCAGGGCTCAAACGCCCTACGGCTGAGAAGACACTCTTGCGACCTTTCCAGATCGTGGCGCGTTCATCGGCATCGCGAGCCACCCAGACTTCGCTGGCACCGCTGGCGGCAATCAGTTCGGACAGTTTGATCTTCTCTGCTGCGACGGCTTCAGCGGTGCCATCCAGTTCAACGATTAATACGGCTTCGACGTTGCTCGGATATTTGGCACCCACCGCAGCGCTGGCCGAGCGCATGCTCAGCACGTCCATGATCTCCAGTGCGGCTGGTAACAAGCCACTAGCAATAATTCGCGCGACCGCCTCGCCAGCCGTCGTCAGCGATTTGTAGCCGGCCAATACGGTATGAAAACTTTCGGGCTTGGGCATTAGCTTGACCGTGACTTCGATGGCGATGCCCAACAAGCCTTCGCTGCCTACCATCAGTCCACACAGGTCTGGACCAATACCTTCCCCGCCTTCGGTACCAACGTCGATGACTGAACCATCGGCTAGCACCATTTTCATCGCCAGCACATGATTGCTGGTCATGCCGTACTTCAAACAATGAGCTCCACCGGAATTGAAGGCGACGTTGCCACCGATCGTGCAGACTTGCTGACTGCTCGGATCTGGTGCGTAATGCAAGCCTGACGAAGCGACAGCTTGCGTTAGCTTGGAATTGATGACCCCTGGTTGCACTACGGCTATGCGTCCCGGCAGGTCGATGCGTAGGATGCGATCGAGTCGATTGAGTGCGATGACAATGCCGTCTGCGTGAGGCAGCGATCCACCGGACAGGCTGGTGCCACTGCCGCGAGCTACGAACGGTACGTTGAATTCATGACAGAGCTTGACGATCTCAATAACGTCCTGAGAGGTGGCTGGGATGGCAATCGCTCGCGGATGAACCGCAAAAGCAGTCAAGCCATCGCTTTGGAAGGCCGTCAAGGCCGAGGGCTGCTCCAACAGTCGGTCGTCGCCCGGCAGCAACTCGCGCAGGCGATCCATAAAGGTTGCAAAGTCCAAAGACATATGGGAGTCACTATAGTGAAAGGTTTCTGTGGTCTCGCCTCATTATAAGCAGTCGCGAGTCGCCGCTGCGCTCGTAGCCACCGCTGCCAAGCGGTGGAGGATCGGACGCAACGCTTCCATCGCCTACAACGCTTCCACCGTCTGGCGACGGGTGGCTACAATTCCACCGGGTGGCTACGGTGATGATGGCCGTAACATGCTGTTAAACGAGGCTGGCGACACTTTTGTTGGCAACGGCAGCGGCCGCTTGAGCGGCACCGCGTTCGACCGCCACGCCTTGCTCGACCAACAATTGTTCTAGAGCGCTCAGCACCAGCATGACGTTCGCTTGCGACGAACTGGCTCCCATCAAACCAATTCGCCAAGCTTGCCCTTTAAACGGACCGAGCCCTGCGCCAATCTCGATATTAAAATCTTTGAGCAATCGTTTACGCACAGCCAAATCATCCACGCCGGCAGGGATCTTGATGGCGTTGAGCGTCGTTAGCGAGTGTTGTGGAATGTACTCCAGCCCTAACGCCTCCAGGCCAGCGCGAAGCATACGGTAGTTGTGCGCATGGCGTGCAATTCTCTCTTCCAGCCCTTCTTCCAATACGATCTGCAACGCTTCACGCAACGCATAGGTCATATTGATCGGCGCGGTGTGGTGATAAACCCGTTCGTTGCTCCAGTAACTGCGCAGCATTGAAACATCCAGATACCAACTGGTGACTTTGCTTTGGCGGCGGTCGATAGCATCTACGGCGCGCGGTGAGAAAGTAATGGGAGCCAGGCCTGGCGGGCAACTGAGACATTTTTGCGTACCGCTATAACAGACGTCGATGCCCAGTTTATCGACGGGGATGTCGATGCCACCTAAGCTGGTTACAGCATCGACAATCAGCAGACGGCCGGACTTGCGCACTAGTTTGGCGATGGCCTCGAGTGGTTGATGTTCGCCGGTGCTGGTTTCTGCATGCACAATACCCACGATCTTGGTTTTGGGATGGGCCTTGAGTGCTGCTTCAATCTGTTCCAGTTCGATGCCTTGTCCCCAAGGAGCTTCGACAGCGTGAACAACCGCGCCAAATCGCTGGGCCACATCTTTCATGCGACCACCGAACACGCCATTCACGCACACGATCATCTCGTCGCCGGTTTCGACCAGGTTGCAGACGGCGGCTTCCATGCCGGCACTTCCGGTACCGGAAATCGCTAGCGTCATTTCGTTGTTGGTCTGAAAGACTTGACGCAACATCTGACGGGTCTCGTCCATGATGGTCAAGTACTCGGGGTCGAGATGCCCAAGCGTAGGAGCAGCCAAGGCGCGGAGCACGCGTTGGGGTACGGTGCTCGGTCCAGGCCCCATCAAAACACGTTCTGTTGGATTTAAGGGACGATTGAGTTGCATGCAAGCATTCCTGAGCCCGATGGACGCCAAGGCGGCGAGCGTACGAGCTGGGTGGTGGTGGCTAGGGAAGTTTCGGAATCCCAAACTTTATACAGTTTACTGAGTGCCAGCGTAAGCCACCAACTAACCCTCCCAAGCGCAGCTTGGGAGGGTCGAAAAACAGGCGTTTAGCCTGCTTTTTCGGGGAGGGTGCGTGCGCCGCAGAGGCGAGCTCGCAGCGAAGTGCTTCATGCTTTGGTTAGTCGAGGCACGCCCCCTCCCCGCCTGAGCTGACGCCAGGCGACCCTACGCAGCAGGAGGGTTAGTTGAACTAACCCTCCCAAGCGCAGCTTAGGGAGGGTC
>JADLDX010001079.1 GCA_020846515.1 Pirellulaceae bacterium | reverse complement strand
GCATTAGTGAGGGCGATCGCTACAAAGCTGGTCAGATTTATGTCCAGTTGGATGGCGATGCCGGAAATACTAAGCACGAGGTGGTCACTGCCATGTTGGGACTGCGTGAAGGTCGCATCATCGATCTACGCGAGCTGGAATCATCGGAGCGTCGATTGCGAGCCTCGCAGATCTTCGAGACCAATCCGGCGCTGGGCGAACCACCACGCATCGAAGTCATGCAGCCTGAACAGTTTGAAGAAGATGAAGTCGAAGAACTACCGCCACCGTTGCCACGCTAGGCTAAATTGATTTGCATGAACGAGATTCACGCCGTTGGCCAGTGACAAACAGATACGAAGTGACAGGCGATTCGAGAAGCGTAACTAGAAAAGACCGCAGCCTTGAACAAACATCACCAGCATAGCAGATCTGTGCCCAGCGACATCTGTCGGGTCCTACCCGCAGTTGGTTCGCTTGTTTGGCATGGCTATGGACTTCGTATTGGCGACCTGCGCTGCCTGCCAGCCCTGAAGCTTGTCGCCCTGATCACCCTGATGGCCGTGGCTGATTTGAGCTGGCTGTGCCAGTCCAGCAGCGCTCAGTACCCGCCAGCTAATCGCTACATGCAAGCCCCAGGCGGCGTAGCGCAATCACCACCTCCGTACACACCACCAGCGGCCTATGCACCTAACTCGTATGCCCCTGAGGCCTACAACCCCAACATCCCGTACTCTCAACCACAATACGCGCCAGCGCCTACCAGCGCACCTCCGGCCTATATACCGCCCGGCTATGCGCCTCCCGCCTACTCACAACCCGGTTATGGATCCGCTGGAGCCAATCAGGCTAATGCGCCGTTTGTGAATAATCAGTCTAGCGGCGTCCAAATCAACAACTCATCCGCCTTGCCCGCCCCGAGCAATAGCTATGGGCAACCGCCGACATATGGTGCCGCAGGTTATGGCTCGCCAGGCAATCCAGGCGTGCCCACACCACCACCAGCGATTGGCTATGGAGCGCCGGGAACTTATGTACCGGATTCCGTTTCGGCTTATCAGCTAGCCCCAGGTGTGACGGCCAGCATCGACCCTCAAGGTGGCACTGCCAGCGCGATCGCTCCGGGCGTAGTGCCGCCAGGTGGTTTGGGAGGTGAACCCACTTTAGGCTTCAGTACTCCGACGCCTTATCAACCACGAATTCGCGAAGCGCCCATTCGCGTCTACGCGCAAGAAGCCCGTACTGGCCGCGTAGTATTGGGAGGTTCGGTCAACAGCGATTTAGGTTTGGCCGGACAAGTCATCATTGATGAACGCAACTTCGACTGGCTACGTTGGCCAACCAGCTTCGCCGATTTGTTTGGTGGCCGCGCTTTTCGAGGCGCCGGACAAAACTTTCGCGCCGAACTGATGCCAGGCACCAACGTGCAACGTTATACCGTCAACTTTACGCAACCCCACTTGTTCGGCTATTCGCGCATCGGCTTTTCCGTGGGTGGCTTCCTATTCACGCGGCAATTTCGTGATTGGACCGAACAGCGATTGGGCGGTCGATTGGCGTTGAGCTACGATATCAACCAGGATTTGTCATTGACTACTGAATTGCAGATGCAGGACGTCAAGATCTTTGACCCGCGCTTGGCCGGCCAACCAGCTTTGGACCGGGTACTGGGGAGCAACGACTTGTACACCTTACGAATGCGCTTGGCACACGATACGCGCGACAATCCTTTCATGGCCACAGAAGGTCACTTAATCGAGTTAATCTACGATCAAGTATTTGGTGAGTTCGATTATCCACGCGGTCAAGTCAACGTAAGCCGATACTTCTTGCTGCGGCAGCGAGCCGATGGCGGTGGTCGCCACACATTAGCCACTAGCTGGAAGGCTGGTATCACGGGTAGCGATACGCCCCTGTTCGAGAACTTTTTCGCCGGTGGTTACAGCACCTTGCGAGGATTTTCATTCCGTGGTGCTAGTCCCAAAGAAGGCGACCTGCAGGTCGGTGGTCGGACAATGTTCTTGGGCAGTTTAGAATACCTATTCCCGCTGACGGCAGACGATATGCTCCGCGGCATTCTGTTTGTGGACTACGGTGCGTTATCGAAAGATCTGAATGTTGCTTGGGATGACTATCGAATCGCGCCCGGTTTTGGTGTGCGAGTCAATGTCCCCGCTTTGGGTCCAGCACCGCTGGCCTTCGACTTTGCATTTCCAGTCAAGCACGACGACAATGACGATCGTCAAGTCTTCAGTTTCTTCATGGGCTTCACACGCTGACCAATCCTGACGCATGCTGGGTCGATTGTTTGAAATCGGCCTAAATTCGAATAAGTTATGGCGTCGTGCTGCATTTCCCCTTATGCCAAGTGCAATGCGTGTGGGAGCACCCGTAGTTCAGGCAACTATCGGTAGTTTTCCTAACCGTTACACTTAGGCCTCTCGTGAGCTGAACCAGATTGACTAAGCTGGACAGCTTACTTACGCGTTGCAGGCCGCTGGTGCTTGGGCCTAGCGCTCACCCTACGGTTAGCATGTTTTACTAGATCCAACTAACCAGACCTTCCCGCAATCCTTGGGTGGCTGGCGTATCGAGCACAGTGGCTGACGGATTTCCCCAAGCCGATGCTTAGATTCGACCGGCACCTGCCAAGACAGTGGTATGTTTCCATTGTTCCCGGGCCACTACGAAGAATTGCGCTGAGAAGGAAACCCGACAGCATGCTCATGCGTCATCCCCACCCAGAGTTACAATTTGCATATAAACTTCCCTTCGGCGCCGTGGTCACCGATCGCGGCGTCCAGTTCGTGGTTTTTAGCCGTAGCGCAACTGCCATGCGCGTACTGCTGTACGATCATGTGGACGATCGAGAGCCCACTGAGATAATCGACTTTGATCGTGACACGGATCGCTGGGGAGATGTTTGGAGTGCTTTTGTACCGGGCATTGGCCCGGGTACCTTGTATCATTTCCAAGCCAACGGTCCATTTGATCCTGAATCTGGACAATGGTTTGATGGCAATGCGCGCCTGATCGACCCCTTCGCCAAGGCGCTCGCCGGTTGTTTCCAAAAGAGCACCGATGGTGTCCTACGACCGCCTAAATGCGTCGTAGTCGATGATTACTTCGATTGGGAGGGCGATCGCCACTTGCGCCGCCCTTTGTCCGACACGGTCATCTATGAGATGCACGTCCGTGGCTTCACCAAGAGCAAGAGTTCCGAAGTCAAGCACCCGGGTACCTACACAGGTGTGATCGAGAAAATTCCATATCTCAAATCCCTGGGTGTGACGGCCGTTGAATTGATGCCGGTGCACGAGTTCCCCATTGCGGATATCCATGGCAACCGCATGGATCGGCCGAACTATTGGGGCTATGACCCGATGGCCTTTTTCGCGCCTCACCGCGGCTATGCGTCCAGCCCCGAGCCGGGTGCGCAAGTCGTCGAATTCAAGCAGATGGTCAAAGCGCTCCATCAAGCTGGTATCGAAGTGATCTTGGACGTAGTGTTCAATCACACCAACGAAGGCAACGAACTGGGGCCAGTTCTTTCCTTCAAGGGTTTAGAGAACCAGGTTTACTACATCCTTAACTCCGGTGGCAGTCACTACAGCAATTACACCGGTTGTGGAAACACCTTCAACGGCAATCATCCCATTTGTCGCGAATTGATTTTCCACT
>JADLDX010001078.1 GCA_020846515.1 Pirellulaceae bacterium | reverse complement strand
CCTCGCGCCAGCCACCATCTTCTTTTTGCAGGAGCCACAGGTAATCGACACCCCGCTTTATGCTGGCTTGAACTTGAGCACTATCCAAGCGTTGCGCCGGCCGCGCAGGGCCTTGTGCCCGCGCATTTTGGGCAAGTGGGCCAAGACAGGCGAATTGGCTCATGACCAACAGGGCGACAAAAAAGAGAGCGATCGATGAGCGCTGCATGGCTGGTCCCCAGCGAAGTGAATTTCGGTAACAATATACCTGCACCTCCATTATAGTCCCGTGACAAGGTTTGTCGCGGCGCCACTTCGGCCGCCTGCCCTTCAGAAGTACGAGTGACTCCCAAGCGTGTCCAGCAAGCCCAAAAACATCGGAGATCTGCTGCGTGAGTTCCGCGAGCATAGCGCGGTCATGCGGCAAGAACTGGCCAAAGTTGTCATTGGCCAAGAGTTGGTCATTGAGCAATTGCTAGCAGCCATCTTTACGCGTGGCCATTGCTTGCTCGAGGGCGTGCCGGGTTTGGCCAAAACGCTCATGGTCAGTTCGTTGGCTCGCATTCTAGATGTGGGCTTCAAACGCATCCAGTTTACGCCGGACTTGATGCCGTCGGATATTACGGGAACCAACGTGTTGGATGAAGATGCCGAAGGGAAACGCGAGTTTCGTTTCGTGGAAGGCCCCATCTTTACCAACATTTTGTTGGCTGACGAAATCAACCGCACGCCGCCCAAAACGCAAGCCGCTCTCTTGCAGGCGATGCAGGAACGCGAGGTGACGGTCGGGCGAACCACGTATCAATTGCCCGATCCGTTCTTTACGATCGCGACCCAGAATCCCATTGAGCAAGAAGGCACCTATCCGCTTCCGGAAGCTCAGTTAGACCGCTTTATGTTTAACATTCAAGTTGGCTATCCGAGTGCCGACGAGGAAGAGAAGATTCTGCTGGCGACCACGCGCAATGAAAAGCCTGAGGTGAATAAAATACTCACCGCGCGGGCTATTCTGAATATTCAAAAGTTGGTGCACAGCGTGGCCGTCAGTCCGCATGTCGTCAAATATGTGGCTCACCTGGTACGTTCGACTCGACCGGCCGACGAACGAGCGCCCACGTTTGTGAAGGAGCTCGTCGATTGGGGGGCTGGACCGCGCGCCGGGCAGTTCTTGATCAACGGTGCCAAGGCGATCGCGGCTTTGGATGGCCGGTTCAGTATTGATTTTGGCGATGTGCGCCGCATCGCCGTGCCGGTGCTCCGCCATCGCATCAGCACCAATTTCCAAGCGCAAGCCGACGGCATGAACAGCGAAAAGATCATCCATCGATTGGTCAAAGAGTTGCCCGAACCGGCCATCCCCAAGTTTGCCACTCCGCCTCCACCTCCGTAAACCGGTAATGGCGCGAAAGCAACTTTGGTACGAGCGTGCTTCACTTCGCCGAACCACCTAGTGCGTACCCGCATGCTTGGTGGCGTGGGGGTAGCGGTCAGCAATGGCCGTGGCAACCCGATGTTATCAGAGTTCTGGCAGTGTGCGCGGCAGCGGATTGGCACCATGACAAACAGTCAAAACACGTACGTCGGCGGGACACATTTGGTGTATTATCCGATACGAATGCACGAAGACCTCCCGAATATCCTCACGGCTATACTCTGGCACCACCGATCCCGATTCAGGAAATGATTCGAGTTGCATCACACGGTCAAGTATGCGACCAACGACAACGAGCGCATATTGACGCGAATCCCTGGAGATATGATCCTGAATTGCGATCAAATCGTTCGCAGCATAGGTAGTCCATTTAACTTTCATCTGAACGTCCGAGGCGCTGCCGCACTTCGTCCGTACTTATGAGGTTGCCTAACTCGGCGTCTGCGAGACCAGCTTCGATTTTCTGACGGACATACATGCGGTAAATCACATCGTCCCACGTGGCGTCATCAGGAAGGGAATCGAGTGTCTCACGGGCTGCAGATTTTACAGGCGATTTTGTAGCGTCGACCATATTTCGTTCTCCATGTCTCCAATTGTATACGCACTATGGCGGTTGAGCAACGAATGACATAGGCAATCGGCAAATCGCATCGGATAACGACCGGCATAGCGCCGTCCAAAGGGCTTGGGAATACTTTACGAATCAACTATTTCGAGGGATGCATTCATGCCCTGGTTTGATATGTGATTAGGGTTGATCAGGCAGCAATTCAGTTGCAAGCACACCTATGGTTAGGACAATCGATATCAATGTGCCGCCAATGAACATGAACCATCGAGGCCAGGCTCTGTTGTAACCTAACCACCGAACGTATGTTTCGATCGTCGGTCCGGCGAAATATGCCACGTTCGCGACCACCGCCCCCAGCACGATCAATCGTAGTAGTCGTAGATTCAAAATCCCAGTTACGCCAGTGAGAAGCACGGTGATGAGAGCGAGCAGTATCACGTAAGCGATTCGAAGCTTCTCCCATGCGAGAAATACGCTCCGCGCAATAGCCAACAGCGACGTCTGCGCAACATTCGTTTCTGGAATCGTGTGCGAGAACGTGGCTGGCGTTGGAGTATAAGGATTCTCAGTCATAGTTCTTTGTCGACGAACGACCGGCATAGCGCCGTCAAAGGGATTGGGAATACTTTACGTGTCAACTATTTTGAGCGGTGGCGTTGCACGACGCCTGAAACTCAAACATGCAACCCTTTGTTCGCCTATATGGCTTCAGTTGTCTTGGTCGTCAGGTGCTCGAACAACGATCTGTGGATTCACATCGAGTTCGTCGTCTGGAACAAAGGTAATTCGCATTCCCCACCCTGCATACGTCAGGAGAGTACGCCCAAATTCCTCCCACGAAAGCTCATGATCGTCAACGTAGACAACTGGCAGATCTCCTTTTTCTCCACCCCCATCTTCGATATAGCAGCGTAGAACACCACCGCGCGGAACCCAGTGATTAATGGATTCGG
>JADLDX010001077.1 GCA_020846515.1 Pirellulaceae bacterium | reverse complement strand
GGTCCTGGCCTGGGTTTGGAAATAGTCAGTCGCGTTAATGACATCCCCAAAGGCTCGCGATTGGCCGTCAGCACCAACCTGCTCGGTTCGTTGATTGCCGTTTGTATGCGCGCTACCGGTCAAGTATCGCAGTTCACGGGTACGCTGGCCGAGCCAGATCGGCGCATCGTGGCCGCGCGAGCTATCTTGGGTGAATGGATCGGAGGGTCCGGCGGCGGTTGGCAGGACTCCGGTGGTGTCTGGCCGGGTATCAAATTGATTTGCGGCGCACCAGCGGAGAGCACCGACCCCGAATATGGGATCAGTCGCGGGTGTTTATTACCCAAGCATCACGTTTTCACCGACGACGAAGTCAGTCCTCAAACGCGCGCCATGTTGCAGGACAGTCTGATCCTGGTTCACGGCGGTATGGCCCAAAACGTCGGTCCCATTTTAGAGATGGTCACCGAAAAGTATTTGCTGCGCAGTGAAGAAGAATGGGCCGCGCGGCGCGAGGCGATGGCCATTCTTGACGAGATTACCGACGCGCTCAAAGCGGGAGATATCCGGCGCGTTGGCGCGGCCACGCATCGCAATTTTACAGGACCATTGCAGCGCATCATTCCTTGGTGCTCGAATCGTTACACCGAATCCCTGATCGAACAATGTCAAGCGCGTTATGGCGAAGACTTCTGGGGCTTTTGGATGTTGGGCGGTATGGCCGGCGGTGGCATGGGCTTTATCTTTGCGCCCGAATGTAAGGCCGAAGCCAGTCAGTGGTTGGCCGCAGCCATGTTGACCACCAAACGCGAACTGGAAAACTCATTACCCTTCGCCATGGACCCGGTGGTTTACAACTTCGCCATCAATGATCACGGTACGCGTGCGCAACTGCGCTGCGACGATCAAATGCCGACGGGCTATCATGCCTTGATGGTTCCACGCTGGCTGCGTCAGAACATTCAACAGCTCACCCCGCAAACGCGACGACAAGTTGAACGAGTCGGACAACTCTGTCGACAACCGCATGGTGGCGACCTGGCGGCCAAACTGCTCGACCGCATGTTGCCTGGTGCAGCCAAGAGTACGACCGAGGCAGACGATCTGGACGAATTGTTGCATAGCCAAGGCTTTGACTCGATTGCACACGAACAGATCCGTACCGACTTGATCAATGGCCGTTTGGGTTTGTCACAGAATCGTTTGCCCAGTACATCTGACATTCAAGATGTGCTGCCCAGCGAGATACAAGACGCTCGACGTGGTGGGTCTCGACCACTGACCAAAGCGGCCGAAGATGTTATCGCCGCGGGTGGTGTGGCCGTGGTCACCCTGGCGGCTGGCGTTGGCAGTCGCTGGACGCAAGGTGCCGGCGTGGTCAAAGCCTTGCATCCCTTCCATCGTTTCGGCGGTGTGCATCGCACGTTTCTGGAAGTCCATCTGGCCAAGAGTCGCAAAGTTGGGGCGCAGTTTGGTCGCGCGCCAACGCACGTCTTCACTACGGGCTATATGACCGAAGCGCCCATTCGCCAATCGCTAGCCCGAGTACCCTATGCCGGTCGCGTGGCAGTGGTCCCCGGCCGCAGCGTGGGCTTGCGCATGATTCCTACGCAGCGCGATCTGCACTTTGCTTGGGAAGAGATGCCCCAGCAGATGCTGGACGAGCAGCAAGAGAAAATGCGTCAAAGCGGTCGCAACGCACTCCTGCAATGGGCGGCTGGCTGCGGAGAAGCCCGCGACTATCGAGATAATCTGCCCAAACAATGTTTGCATCCTGTCGGGCATTGGTACGAGATACCCAACATGCTGCGCAGCGGTGTGTTGGATGAACTACTGACCGAACAACCCCAACTGCGCTATCTGCTGCTCCACAATATCGATACGCTCGGCGCCAGCATCGATCCGGTGGTCCTAGGACTGCACATCGCTTCCGGTGCTTGTCTGTCGTTCGAAGTCATCACGCGACGCCTGGAAGATCGCGGTGGTGGGTTAGCCAAAGTGGATGGCCGCATTCGGTTGGTGGAAGGCCTGGCCATGCCTAACGAAGAAGAAGAGTTTAAGTTGTCGTTCTACAATTCGATGACCACCTGGATCGATATCGATCGTATGCTCGAAGCGTTCGGATTAAATCGTCGGCAGTTGAAGGATCGCGAAGCCATCGACAAGGCGATTCGCAATTTGGGGCGTCGCATACCGACTTACATCACTTTGAAGGACGTCAAGAAACGTTGGGGCAATGGACAAGAGGATGTGTTCCCGGTCTCGCAGTTTGAAAAACTGTGGGGCGACATGACATCGCTTCCAGAGATCGATTGCCAATTCATCGCCGTTCCGACTGTCCGCGGTCAACAACTCAAGGAGCAAGCCCAACTGGACGGCTGGCTCCGCGACGGTTCCGCCGCGCAGATCGAAGCCCTCCTGCAATGGTAACGCAGCCCTCCCAATTCAAGCGGCATCGGCGCAAGCCGTCCGGTCCCAATTCAAGCGGTATCGGCGCAAGCCGTCCGGTCCCTCCGTTTTCTCGGTGAACCACCGGGCAGCGTGCGCTACTCCGCTTTCATTGGGTTAGTAGTGCGCTAAAACGGAGGTCGTCGCCCCATTGACTCGCGCCAGTTTTCGGCTAGTCTAAATCCAGATTTCGACTAACCAAAATTAAGAAGAACCGATGAATCCTCAAGTCGACAGTTTGCCGCTGTCGGTGCGCGACGTCACGGTGGCTTATCACCGTAAACCGGTTTTGTGGAATGTTACGCTGGACATTCCGCGCGGGGCGCTTGTTGGCTTAGTGGGCCCCAATGGAGCCGGCAAAAGTACGCTGCTCAAAGCGGTTATCGACATGGTGCCGCGGATATCTGGCCAGGTATTGATCTTTGGCTCGGCCTATCGGCAGAGTCGTAGTCGGCTGGCCTATGTCCCCCAGCGCGAGAGTGTTGACTGGGATTTCCCGGCGACAGCCCTGGATGTCGTCTTGATGGGCACCTATGGTCGTTTGGGTTGGTTCAAGCGCATCGGTCAATCCGAACGCGAGCAGGCGCTGGCCGCGCTAGCGCAGATGGAGATTGACCATCTGGCCAATCGTCAGATCAGTCAACTCTCTGGCGGTCAGCAACAGCGCACTTTTTTAGCGAGAGCCTTGGTCCAGGGGGCCGATTTATACTTGATGGATGAACCATTTGCGGCGGTTGATGCTGCGACCGAGAAAGCCATCGTGCAGTTGATGCGTGGTTTGCAAAGCCAAGGCAAGACGATCATTGTCGTGCATCATGATTTGCATACCGTACCCGAATACTTTGATCATTTAGTGCTCCTGAATCTGCGACTGGTGGCCGCCGGTCCGATGGCCACGGTCTTTACCAAAGACAATTTGCAAAAGACTTATGGTGGCAAGTTGACGCTGCTGGACGAAGTCGGCGAAGCCATGCGTCGTCGCGAACCGCGGGCGACGCCATGAACGCCATGAACGCCATGTACGCAGTGAACGCAGTGCCTGGTATGGCCGGCCTGATGGCAACTGCGCCCTGGTGGTGGCGGGCGTTAACGCTCAGCGATTACAACACGCGCGTCGTCTTGTGCGGCACGATACTGCTGGGCGTCGCTGCCGGTTTGACCGGCGTCTACTTGTTGCTGCGTAAGCGAGCGCTGCTGGGTGATGCGATCAGCCATGCGACCTTGCCGGGTGTCGCCCTCATGTTCTTGCTGACCATCGTGGCTGGAGTCCCCAAGTCGCTGGCCCTATTGTTGGTAGGCGCGGCTATCACGGGAGCCATTGGTGGTTTGACGGTCATGGCGTTGCGGCAATGGCTGCGCATTGGCGAGGATGCGGCACTTGGAACCGTGTTGAGTGTGTTCTTTGGCGCAGGTGTGGCCATCACGGGCATTGTGGTGCGGTTGCCTGGTGGCAACGCGGCTGGCTTGGAGAGTTTCATCTATGGCAAAGCGGCTTCGATGACGATCTCCGACGCTTGGCTCAGCGGCGCGCTAGCTGTGGGCGTGCTGATCGTCATTGGCTTGTTTGCGAAAGAACTAAAGATACTATGCTTCGATATGGAACTGGCCAAGAGTCAAGGTTGGCCCGTCTTGGCGTTGGACTTGATGCTTGTGGGGCTGGTGGTGACGGTCACCATTATAGGTCTGCAAGCCGTGGGGTTAATCCTTGTGATTGCGTTGTTAATTGTACCGGCGGCCAGCGCCCGATTTTGGAGCTATCGACTTGGAACAATTCTGGCCATTAGTGCAGCGGTGGGTGGCATCAGCTGCGGACTGGGTACACTGCTGAGCGCCAGTTTTGAAAAGCTACCTAGTGGCGCGACGATTGTCTTAGTGGCCTGTGCCTTTTTTCTCATCAGCTTTCTATATGGTTCGGAACGTGGATTTGTGTGGCAAGTCGCGCGGACCTGGCGACTGCAACGACAGCAGCAACAGCAGCATCTGCTGCGCTCTATGTATGAACTCTTGGAGGCTGATGGCAAGTTAACCGACAGCCAGACATCGCGTCCCAGCGAATCGTTGGCTGCTCAGACGTTATCGATGCATCGCGGCTGGTCGAGGTTTACAGTGCGGCGAGTTTCCTTGCAGCTGGAGCGCATGGGTTTGTTGACTTTCCGGCCGGACATGCACGTGCAATTGACACCCCGTGGACTTTTAGTGGCTCGACGTTTAGTGCGTGAACATCGGTTGCTGGAACGCTACTTCATTGATGAGATTGCGGTGTCCGAAGGTGATGCCGATCGCGGTGCGGATTACTTGGAACACTCGCTGGCACCGGAATTACTGTGGGAATTGGATGGCCAGTTTGGCGACTCCGAGACGGGCCGTGTGCCAGCCAGTCCTCATCCACTGCGTGGTGTGGAGAGACCGACCGATCGCGACACAACCGGTAAAGCGAGTGATAACCCGAGCGATAACGTCATTGATAACCCCAGTGTTAATCCTGGTGACAGACCCTGATGATACAACTGAGTTGGGAAGTTGATGGTTGGATCATGTTGGCCGGCGCGCTGTGCAGTGTGGCGGCTGCGCTGTTGGGTAATTTTTTGGTGCTGCGGCGCATGAGTCTATTGGGTGATGCGATCAGCCATGCGGTGTTACCTGGACTGGCCGCAGCGTTTTTGATCTCTGGCCAACGACAGGGCTGGATGATTTTCGTGGGTGCCGCGTTGGTGGGTGTGCTGACCGTATTTCTGACCGAGGCGGCGCGTGAGTTTGGCAAAGTGGATGAAGGGGCGGCCATTGGTGTCGTGTTCACCTTTCTGTTTGCACTTGGCCTGGTCATGATTGTGCAAGTGGCTGATCGCGTCGACTTGGATCCGGGTTGTGTGCTATATGGTGCGATTGAGACCACGTTGATTGATCAAGTGCGGGTTGGTTCGTGGTCGATACCGCGGGCGGTGATCAATTTAAGCATTGTTACATTACTGAATTTTCTGTTTGTGGTACTGCTATATCGACCGTTGAAGGTGAGCACGTTTGATTCGCAGTTGGCTCAATCGCAAGGCATTCCGGTTCGCCTGTTGCATTATGCGTTGGCTTGCCTGGTCGCCATCACAAGTGTGGCGGCTTTTGAATCGGTGGGCAATATATTGGTGGTCGCCATGTTTGTGGTCCCGCCCGTGACGGCCTGGTTATGTACGGATCGCTTGGGCTGGATGATTGGGTTGAGCGTAGTGTTCGCTGTGCTTTCGGCCGTGTTGGGGCATCTGAGCGCGATCGGTCTGCCCGCCCTGTTTGGGCTGGCCAGTACCAGTACCTCGGGCATGATGGCCGTGGCCGCGGGTGGCCTGTTGTGCATCGCGGGATTGTTCGCCGTGCGTAAGGGGCTGATCTCCCAAGCCTTTCATCACTGGCGATCGAGTCAACATATCTTAGGCGAAGACTTGTTGGGTTTGTTGTATCGCAACCATTCACAAGGTGCTTCACAGATACCCGAGCGTGACTTGCTCAGTACTTTATTGGTACCCAATTGGCGCAGTCAGTTAGCACTGCGCCGTTTGGAACGCAAGGGTTGGATTGAGCGTCTGGCCAATCAGGTGGCGCTCTCCGACAGCGGCTTAGCCATGGCGCAGAATGTCGTGCGTGCCCATCGATTATGGGAACACTATCTATCGGCCGAAGCTGGCTTGCCAGAAAACTTGCTGCATGGTGGCGCGGAACGGTTGGAACATTACACCGACCGCGAATTGCGTGATCGTTTGAATGCTGAAACCAATGCGCCCACCATCGATCCGCACGGCAAAAACATTCCGCCTGAAGCTTGAGCTCTGTCGTCGTTCGCTCCGCGAACGAT
>JADLDX010001076.1 GCA_020846515.1 Pirellulaceae bacterium | reverse complement strand
TGACGCGAAACCGGCTGAACCCAAGCCTGAAGAGCCCAAGCCTGAAGAGCCCAAGCCTGCAGAACCCAAGACTGAAGAGCCTAAAGCTACAGAACCTAAAGCCGAAGAACCTAAGGTTGAAGAATCCAAGGCTGAAGATAAGCCTGCGGACCCCAAGTCGCAGTCGAATGTTACGCGTGGGGACAGCCCGATCCGCTTGGTTGCATTCCAAGACGACAAGTTGCCGCCAGTTGTGACCGATCCGCCACCACCGGATGCTGCTCAACCCGATGCGCCCAAGCCAGCGCCTGACGCCACAACACCTCCGGCTGCAACACCACCGGCTGAGACACCACCGGCTGAGACACCACCGGCAACCCCAGCCGATGCAGCTCCGGCAGCCGCATTGCCGACCAGTCCAGCGATAGCCACTCCATCGACGCCAGATCCGGCGGCGGCCAGTGGTGTTCCTTCGGCTAACCCAGCATCGACGCCTATGCGAACCCAGACTTTCGAAGAGGCTAAGGACTCAATCGCTCGCTCGCTGGCTATGAATGTGGTTCGCGATCTATTGCAGGCCAAGCTTGCCAAGATTGAAGGTGCGATGAGCAAATATGCTTCGGATCTGCAGTTGGCCAAGCTGAACGAAGAGAACAAGCAGAAGAGTGAGAGACCTGCTCCGGTCGATTTGAAAAAGTTGGCCGAAGCCGAAGGCTTGACCTTTGGTTCGACAGGTGTCAGCGATGGTTTCCGAATGGCGTCCAGCCCGATTGGGCGCAGCATGATCGGCAACAATTCGTTGGTCAACTCAATCATGACTCCCAACGTCGAACTCTTTCAACCTGTGAGATCGATGTTCATCGATATGGGCAACGCCACTGAACCTGACTTCCAAGAGTTTGTCTCATGGAAAACCGAAGATGTGCAGGCCTACACGCCAGCGCTGACGGACGTTCGCGATGAAGTCATTGATGCTTGGAAAACCCAGAAAGCTCGCGAACTGGCCCGGGAAGAAGCTGAAAAATTGGCTGACAAACTGCGCAAAGTCACTGAAGAGCCTTGGAAAAGCGTGTTGGATACTCAGCAACAAACGCTGCTGATCAATCCAGCGCCTTTCACATGGATGAGTCCACCGCGCGAGATGTTTGCTCCGGCCCAAATCACTTTTGTACAAGGCCTGGACAGCGTCGGTTCGGAGTTCATGCAACGGGTATTTAATGCCCCAGCCGGTCAAGTCGTCGTGGCCCCTAATCAAGGATTGACGACTTACTATTTGGTGCGCTTGCTGGAGTTAACGCCTAATAACGAAGAGCTGCGACAGAACTTTGAAGTCAGTCGCGGCCGCGCCAGACAACTGGCCTTTCCCGAACGTGAACGCATGTTCTCCGAATGGTATCAGAACATCGAGAGCAAGCTCAACGTACAGTGGCTGGCCAGCGATGAGTCGTTGATCAATTAGTAGCCACCGCTGCCAAGCGGTGGATTTCATTGTTTTCACGTAGCCACCGCTGCCAAGCGGTGGATTTCATTGGTTTCACGTAGCCACCGCGGCCAAGCGGTGGCTTTTGCCTCCAGCCCAGTCCACCGTCTGGCGACGGGTGGCTACGGTCCAACGTCTGGCGACGGGAAAATCTCTGTGGGCGCCTTCGGCGGAATGTGTTACTACGCTGCTTGGGATTGTCTCCCTGACTTGCGTTGCATCACAGACTGTTCACTTGCCTTCATTGACAACCAATCGAAACTGGCTGATCGCGCACAATGAACCTCAATGGACAAGGATGTCCTGGACGACTGAGGCCGCTAGTCCTTTGGCTTGCGTGCGTTGGTCTATATTGGTTGCCCACTGCCAAGGCGACAGCGCAGACGATCCTCACGCCACCGGCCATGTCGTCTTCAGCGATGGGGCAGCCGTCGAAGTTTGGTTTGTCCTTTGAATTGCGCGCGGTCTGGGGCGGTGGAGCCGTACGCAGCTTTGCTGGCAAGATCAGCATCTCGGATGGTTTGGTTGACGTGGTGCGCAACCTGAGCGTTCAAGATGATGCGGTCGCCACGCTAGCACGTACCAGTCAAAGCGAAATAGCGATTGTGCCTCATAGTCCATCGTCCTTTGGTGGAGTGGATTTACTGATCAAAGGCAATCTTGATAGCGAGTTGCTGATTCAGTTTTCGGAACCTGGCCAGCCGGCTATGGAACCGGTGCGCGTGACACTCAGGCGACTTCTGCAAGGTCGCGAGTTCTTTTCCATTGATGCTCGCGGCTCGCGTTTGGCACTGGAACGGCTGACACACGATCGCCTCCGCGCGCGTATCAATCAGGGGCAATCGATTCTCACTTCCGGCGATCCATGTTCGTTGAGTGTTGAAGGTTATCAAACCGGTTTGGCTGCCGGGGATTATCGCGTTCACGTCAAGTTGGTCGAAGGTGCGACTGGTCGTGCCGTGTCACAACTTCATCACGATATCAGTCTCGATGATTCGGGGAATTTTATAGTTCCCACGTTCAAAGATATTCAACTGCCGGCGCGCGGTGGTGTTTATGCTTTTGACATCAGCATTCAAAAGCGGCGATTGATTTCTTCGTTGATGAGTACCGCCTCGCTGGTCGACCGCAGGCTTGAGTTTGTGGTAACCGAACGCAGCGTCCTGCCCGGTGCTTCATCGACCGATGGCGATCCAACTCAGTGGCGCAGTCTAGCGCAGATCTATCCAGCCGGCGAGTCTTGGTGGGATAGTTTGGGCAAGTTTCGCATTCCAGGCGTGGCGGGGTTGCCCGCGTTGGTCGGCCAATCGGCTCGTGCACTGAGCAGCACAGATCATAAACGTCGACTGGTCGGCGATGAAGAATGTATGGTGTTGGCCAAAGGTGCCTGGCAGGCATTTCCGTTGTCCGTCGATGCGATCGGTGCGCCGCATCGATTGCGAATCCGAGTGCCGGCCGATGCTCCGCAAAAGTTGGTCTTTAGCATTCAAGAGGCCAGTCCGGCCGCTGATGCTGGCGGCTTGAAATTGGATAGCGGCATGATTGTGGACGCCGGTGCTGTAGCCGTCGGGCGATTTGCAACCCATGAGTTAGTGTTTTGGCCTAAGAGCACTGCGCCTTATCTATTGGTGTTCAACGCAGACTCGCAAACGGATGCGGCGTTGGCTGAAATTAGTGTGGACGAAATTGGCGAAGGTGGATTGAAGGCCACCAGTTTGATGCGCGCCACGGCCATGCGCCGGATGTGCTCACTCTACATGGATAAGCCGCTATTGGCGGAGAACTTTGGTGCCGCGCGTCGCCTGGATGGATTGGGACAACGTGAGTTGGACAGTTGGCGCACGGTCTGGGAAGCCAGCGAGCGATTGGCACAGTACACCGCCTGGAGTGGCTTTAACACCGCCACCGTCACCATCGCCACGCAGGGTGGAGCAATTTATCCGTCCAAAGTTTGGTCGCCCACGCATAAGTTCGATAGCGGTACTTTCTTGACCGATGGCGCCTGTACAGACATCAAGGATTGGACAGAGTTGATCTGCCGACAGTTCGATCGACGAGGCTTGAAATTGGTCTTAGCATTGGATGTAGAAGGTGCGTTGCCCGAGATAGAACGTTACGTCACAGAAGCTCAGCCCGATACGTCGGCCCGCGGGGCGGAATCGCTCCAGGCTTATTATCAGGTTGATATGGATGGTCGACCTGCTTCGACGCGTTTGGCATCGGGCTCGTCTCGCAATCTACTCTACAATCCCACCGACGCGCGTGTGCAAACGGCTCTGATACGGATTGTCCGTGAACTGGTAGAGCGATATGGCAAACACGCTTGTTTTGCCGGTGTGCAAATCAATTTGAGCGAACGCAGTCATTTTAATTTCGCTGGGGATACTTGGGGTTATGACGCGGCTTCGATCACTCGCTTTGAACGCTCTTTGGGCACAGCACTGCCCAAGGACGAGGCAGAACGCAAGCGATTGATAAGTACTACCGTGCGTTTGGATTTTTTAAACGAGCGTAGCCAGCATTTAGCAGAGTTTTATGAACGACTGGCTGGTGAAGTCAGTCAAGCCAATGACCACGCGCGACTGATCGTGAATCCGGCCAAATTAATTGCCACTCCACCAGCGGCCGACAACTTTATCAACGCGGCTTCGCAATCGCTGACGGCCAGCGATATCCTGTTGGGCTGTGGCATTGACGGTAATCGCCTGGCGACCATCGATCGCTTGACGCTGCTCCGCCCGGAAACCGATTCACCGCTGCGCTCTCCGCCAGCTAGAGCCTGGTCATTTCAATTAGCAAGTGACACAGAGTTGGATGGTAAGTTATCGAGTCCGATGGCAGGTGCCATCGTTCAGCAATTGCCTACCAGCTTTCGGCTGGCCGACTTCGATAAACTCAATCCGCTGGCCAATGATCGTAGTCGTACTTGGCTCTTTCCGCATGCGACCAGTGCCGGTGATTGGGCTCGTCGCTGTCTCGTGGATCGACTTTTCCATGCAGACGTGCAACTTCTGGTCAGTGGTGGTTGGTTAGTACCACTCGGCCAAGAGGTCTCCGTGCGCCCGCTGTTGAACGTGTTGCAAGCGATGCCTCCGCAAACGATGCGCGACTTGAAGCCCAAGGGTATCAGTCCCGCGCTACGCGTGCGCCGCGCGCAATATGCCGGTGAAACCTGGTTGCAATTTGTAAACAATGCATCGTGGTCTGAAGAAGTTGTCGTGCAACTGCAATGCGCGCCAGCCACGCGTGTGCGTCAACTGACCGGCAGTAGCGATACGGCCAATCCGACAGTCGTGTCCGCTGGTGAGCCGACCACGATTAAGTTCATGATGCCACCTTATGGATTGGTTGGCATCTGTGTCGAATCAGACGCGGTGGAACTTCTAAGCATTGCTTCCACGGCCGAAAAAGGTCTGATCGACAGAATGGAACGTCGCCTGGCGGATCTGCAGGTTCTGATCGATCGCGCGGGCGAGTTAAACGAACAGCAAACCTTAGGACTGCACGGTGGCGATTTCGAGAAATGGGGAGCTGATGGCCAACCAATGGGTTGGACCATGGCCACCCATCCCAGCACCTCGATTACTCGAGAGCATGAGCTACCCAGAAGCGGAGAGAGTTGTGTTCGCATAGAGAATCGGGGTGGCGGGGCAACAACAGCTTGGATCCAAAGTGATCGCATCGCCCTGCCCACCACTGGTCGTCTGGCGTTAGAGGTATGGTGCCGTACTGCATCGGGCCAAACGCAACCAACTGTGCGATTGTCGTTGATCGGTCGCTACCGCGACGGTCGACGATTTGAACGATGGCATGAGTTCCAGTCGTCGACGGTGGCTACGACGGGGGCCAACCCTGGATCGTCGAATACACAATTGAATAGACAGATGAATGTACCGGTGAATGGGGCATCCCCTGGACAGATGAGCCAGGCGATCGCCTCTGGCAATTCCTTGCTCAAGACCGATGGAATGACCGCGACATTGGCGGCGACACGAGATCGTTCGCAGTTGGCCGTCGACTGGGGACATCGCCCCTTAGTACTGTTGGTGCCGGACGTGCCCAATGAGGACTTGGCAGAGCTGCGGGCAGCGGTTGATCTGGTGGGAGTCGGGAAATTATGGGTCGATGATGTGCGCGTTTATGGAATGTACCTGCATCCGGAAGAGAAGGTGCATCTACTGGGGCAAATGTTCGTTGCCAAGGAGAAGATGCGTGAGGGTGACTTTACCCTGGCGGATCAACTATTGGGAAGTTTCTGGGCGAGTTTTCTATCAACCTATCTGGCTCCCTCTGCGACGGCAGTTTCCGCAGATCGGTCGCAGATAAACGAAGCCCGTTTACCGGTGACACCTGGTCGTTCTGGACCTGCCTGGCGAAACCCGAACCAGCCAAGATTCAATCAATGGCAAGAGAATCTTCGCAATCGATGGCAGCGTTAGTCGTAGCGATAGCTGCCGGTGCAGATCCCACCATATTGTCCCTACGTTGGCGATTCACAGCGAAACTGGTCGCCAGGACAACAAAACCTGACGCCAGGACAGTGCGGATATGACGGTTATTCGGGCGAGATTTCTTGCCCCTTGCGTCGAGAAGCGGTCGGCTGCTGGTTCAAATAGCTTTGCCGGTTGCGTAAACTGGAGAAGAGTGCCTGGGCGAGGGAGCCTTGGTTACGGTGCGCTATTGGGCACATCTCTTCTCTAAACGAGTCCCGCTTGGATGGAATACATTGCGCGTTTAACTCGATGGCTCTGCCTGATGGTCGTCGCCTGTTCCATCTGTCTGGCCGCGCGTCCCGCCGGGGCTCAGGATGAGGAACGGCCGCCGGAACCCAAACCCACGGAACCGAAACCTGCCGAGCCCAAGCCGGCCGATATCACGACCTATCCTGATGTCCTCAAAGAAGGCACGCTCGACCTGTCGGCCCGGGTCTATCTGCCCGACGGTAGGAACAAGCCCTTCTTCTTCCCAAACATGCGTGTGGGAGAGTTGTTGGACATGAGCCGCGCCCAGGCGCGACGCGCCGAGGGTGGAGACTTGCCAACCTATACCTTCGACGAACTGACCGTCGAAGCTCAAGTCAATGGAGATGTAGCGGACATTCGTAGTCGAGTTCGGATCACCTTGAACGAGACCGCGCTTAAGGTAACTGACATACCACTGCGATTGCAAAGTTGCTTGCTGTCGGAGCCCGTAAAGTTCGAAGGTCAGGGCAAGTCGCAGTGTCAAGTTGGTCGCAATGAACAGCCTGGATACACCTGGTGGTTGCAGGCCGAACCCAATTCAACGC
This sequence comes from Pirellulaceae bacterium, assembly GCA_020846515.1. GTDB lineage: Bacteria > Planctomycetota > Planctomycetia > Pirellulales > Pirellulaceae > Aureliella. The sequence goes on along the minus strand of JADLDX010001076.1, from coordinate 4,429 downwards.
ACATGGCCACACTGGTAGGGCAGACCGTCGTGCAGACCGAGGGTGAACGACAGTCGTTGCAAATTACATTGCCTGTCGCTTTAGCCACAATCGAACTGACGTTGCCGCCTAGTTCGCAGGATGTAAGCGTGCGTGGGCAGGGTGGTGAACTTCTGCGCGAAGAACCGGCCGTGGGCAGTCGTAAGGTTTCGATCCAATGCCAAGGTGGCGACATCAATGTCTCCTGGCGGACGACCAACGAAAGCAAATTAGTAGTTGGTGCTGTTGAGGCAACTTCTAAAACGCGATTGCGCATCGACGATCCTCGCGATCCGTGGGAAGCTGACACTGAGATCAGCTTGCGCGCCCACGGTGAGGCCACTGTAGATTCGTTGATCATCGACTTGCCCGAGGGAGCACAGTGGATCCAAAGTGCGACTTCGCCTACTGAGCAATACTCCATCAGTGCTGAAGACCCAACGCTTCCAGCTGCCCAGGCCAATGCGTCGGCCGCACCTGCCGCCCCCGTACCAGTTACTCCCACAGCAACCGCACCAGTTGTGCGGCAGAAGTTGCTGGTGCGCGCGACGACGCGAGTTGGTTTGGCATCACTGGAAGCAATTCCAATTCGTTGGCGATGGACACCATCCAAGTCCGGGACCGAAGTGTCCACTAACAACATGTCGGTGCCCGGTATCAACGTGCGGAGTGTGGATCGCCACGAAGGCACGACCACGTTAGTGGTACCGGCTTCCTTGGGAATAAAGTGGATTAGTGGTCAAGGCACAGACCTGATCCATCAAAGTCGCATCGGTCCGATTCAAGAGCAAGTGCAATACATCTTTCGATTCAATCGCCAACCACAAGGATTGACTGTCAGCTTTCGAAGTGAGGTCAATCTGGCTGAGGTTCGACCGACTTATCTGGCTGAGATCGATCGCACACAAGTTAAACTGACCGGCTGGCTGCAATGTGCATTTGATCGCACACAGCAACCGGAGATTGGTTTGGAGTTGGGCGACTGGCAGTTGGATTCCGCACAGGTGATAGGAGACCTGGCGAATCCCTATGCAGAAGGCGAACTCCTGGCGCAGCAATTTTTGGAAAAGAATGTAGTCAAGCTGAGCTCACAATTGGATCCTGAGCTATCCACCAGTGGTCGCCGCGAGCAACAACTTTGGCGTGTGGTGGCATTCAGGAGTCTCAAGGACTTGGCCGATCAACCGCTGAAATTAAACGTACCCACCGTAGTTGTCTTTGCACCTGATCAAATGCCGCTAGAACATGCATCGGGAGTTTGGTTGGTGGCATCCGCGGGGAATGTATTGGTCAATTGGGATGCGGAGAAAAGTCAATCGTTATTAACGGACGCGTTGGCCAGCCAACTGCTGGCTCTGCAACCGCAACTGCCTGCCGAACGAACACAGGCCTATCGATTTCAGTCGGGAGCTCGCGATAAACCGGTGTGGGTAGGGCGTGTCGAAGTGTTGCCCCGGCGAATAGCTGCCGAGCAGTTTGTGCAAGTCAAACTGGATACCACCTCAGCGTTCCTAACGCAGCGATTCAATTTGCAAATTGCCAATGAACCGTTGGCAGAGTTGCAGTTGGATGCCAGTGGGGCGCGAGATGTGTCGGTTTTGGTGGACGGTGTTCCTTGGGTATTGACCGCTCAGGCACCGACGCTGCCGTCACCATCGGGCAATAACGCACCGGCAAACGTACCATCAAATACTTCTACTTCGTCAGCCACTGAAAATCGACTTACGTCCAGCGACGGCGGCCCACTGCCGCCGACGGTTCCCAGTACCACAGTTTCGCAAGTGTCCAGATTGACCGCCGTGGGTGGAAGCAAGTTGTTTGGTAAGGTGGTGATCGAAGTCAGATCGCAAGTGCCACTGGGCAGCGTGGTCGAGGCTGCGCTCAACACCAATGTGGCCACACTCTTAGAGGAACATGTCGAGATTGAGTTGCCGTTGGTCAAGTTAGACCTGGCCGATGTCGTCATGCGCAATCCGGTTCAGGTCACTATGGATGTGGATCGCCGTTTGAGTGTGATGTTGGGGCAGGTCAGCAGCCAAGGACCGGTCACGTCGACTGATCCATTGCCAGCGGACCAGGCGTCCGTCTCTGCCTGGTCGCCCTTGACGAGTGCTGTGTTTGAGCTGCCAACCGCGCAAAACACGTTGCCGCTGCGAATCACTCGATTGGATAGCATCGATCCGTTGCCCGTGCGCGTCAGTGGTGCATGGTTACAGACCGCCATCAGTGGCAGTACGCGTGTGGACCGTTTCTGTGCACGCTTTCAAACCGATCAGGAAAGTATAACGCTCAGTCTGCCTTCGTATGACCTGCTCCCTCAGGTTGCTATCGATGGAGTGCAACAAGACCGGAGCATTGATTCAACGGATGGACGCGTGCAGATCAGTTTGCGCAACGTGGTGCCGGGCGACGAGCATACGATTGAGGTTTGGACGCGATCGGCGACCTCGCTGGGTTGGCTGAACAAAGTGGAAGTCGTGCCGGTAAAAATCGAAGGCTGCCGTCGCTTCGATCATTTTTACTGGCAGCTTGTCACACCTGCCAATCAGCACTTGGTGTTACTGCCCGACACGGTGACGGCAGAATGGCAATGGCATTGGGATCGGATGTGGTGGCGACGCTTCAGTCCAAAAGATCAGGCTTATTTTGAACAATGGCTCTCTGCAAGTCCGCAGGAAGCGCTGGCTGAATCAGCCAATCGCTACGTCGTCAGCAGCTATGGCGCGGTGGCTGGATTCCAAGTTTGGACGGCTTCGCGACTGTTGCTTTGGTTGCCGATCGGTTTGTTATCCATCGGTGGTGCGCTGCTGGTCTCCTTTTCGCGCGCGTTTCGTCACCCGGCTGCGCTGTTGATTTTGGTGGCATGCATCATGTCGCTGGCGGCCGTGTGGCCCGACTTGGCTATTTTGCTAGGCCAAACTTCGCTGGTGGCTTTATCGATTGTCGTGCTTTATGCCTTGACACAAGCGGCCGTAGAGAGCCGCGTTCGACGACGTAGCGTCTTCACAACACGACCGACAAGCGCCATGCTGGAAACCAGCGACCAGCATTCTTTCGCTCGCCCCGCCTCGCATGCATCCAGTGAAATCGTGGCCACGACACGCACGCAGACACCGATTATCACCGACGGTGGAGGTACCTGACGTGCATCTTCATCAAATCGTCGATGCGCGAACTTCAGGTAAGCAGAGTCCGGTTCTAATGCGCCGTCTTGAACAAGGCCTTTGTCAGGGCTCGGTGTTTGGTTTGCGTTGGTGCGGCATCCTATGGCTGATGCTGTCTTCGGTGGTGATGGGCCAAACCGTCGATACGCCTACTTGGGAGGCAATGCGTATTTTTGTGCCTGAGGGCGATGTCGATAAAGTGGTTACGACGGACTATCTGACAGTTCCCTTGGCTGAACTAGAGCGATTATTGGCAGAAGACGCACGCCGTCGACTGCAGTCGGCCAGCCAGGCGGCCGGTATCCAACGGGCTACGTATGTGGCGCGATGGAGCGATCAAGTGTTGGCCAGTCGCGCATCGATGTGGCAAGTGGCCCTTCCGGGCAATAGCCAACCGTTGAACATCGGTCGCACATCCTTGGCCATTGAGGAACCCTTGGGATTGGCCAGTGAACTGACTCCGTTAACTCGTCATTTGCGTTACGTCGATGACCAGCGTCTGAAGATAGTTGGTAACGAAAGCCAATCCGAGTTCTGGTTCGGCTTCACATCCAAGACGCGGCGTCGAGATTCTGGACAACACACGCTTGAGCTGGCAGTGCCCAAAGCGGTTCTGGCTACCATGTTGGTGGCCGTGCCGTTGCACACGACATTGACCTCCAATCTGCCTTGTGCGCCAGTCGAACAAATAGGTCGTTTTCTGCCCGAAGCCTGGCCGATGGCCACGATACCGACGATCTCCGCCGAAGAACGTTGGTATGTCGTGTGGTTATCCGGACGCGATGGATGCACGCTCAATTTCACGCCGGCCAGCAAGAGCAGTCAATTCCCTTATCGATTGGCCGTGGCCCGTGCGCAATGTGACACCGTCGTTTCACCCTCAGGCCTCCAGGTCAACGCGCGTTTTCAGTTAGCCAAGCCGCCAGTAAGCGGTAGTGTTCGCGTTCAGTTGGACGAACCACTTCATGTGCGTTCAGTATTTGTCGACGGTGTGCAGGTTAGCAATTGGAAATCGATTCCAGAAGAGGATCGTCAACCTGACCCCCAGAACAATTCGGATACGCCGCCTGTCCCGCGTGCCAAGATACAAGTTATTGAAGTGGCTTGTAATACGGCGGGCGCTAATCCTTTGGTCGTGGCTGTCGAAGCAATAGGGCGCATACCATTGCCTTTTGATGGTCCGTTGCCGCGCGTCGAGATTGCTGATAGCTACGTGATGGATGGACGATGTACGCTGGTCAGTAAAG
>JADLDX010001075.1 GCA_020846515.1 Pirellulaceae bacterium | reverse complement strand
CGTGCGAACGCGTCACAGGCCGATTTAATGTCTTGTTTGCTGGCAGCTTCTGCGGTGCTGTTCAACCAATTCATGACCACTTCGGGCGATACAGTGCTCGGGGCTGCCGTTGCACTGGTGGTCGCTCCAACTTGTGGAACACCCGCTGGTGCATTGACAGCTCGATCGCTGATCGTCCGCTGTGCTCCATTTGGAATGGTTGCGGGCGCTTGTGCGAAGAGGGCGTTCGTCGAGACACCCAGCATCAAGGCCGAAGCCAACCAAGGTTTGGCTGGCGTTGCCGCGAAGGCCATGCGAATAAGTCTTCGAAGCTTCTGACGAGCGTTTACCTGACTCAACGCGACTCTCCTTCTTCGCGAAAACATCCCTAACTCACAGCCAGCTACCACACGACCCTGTGGCAATATCCGTTTGTATCGCCGGCTGCGATGTGATTACCTTATCCATCAACTATGGTCAATGTTTGTTTTCGGCAGTCGATGGTAAAAAATTCGGGTTATTCCGTTAGCAGAAGATTTTCTGTCGGAAATGATCCACCAGTCCACCCAAGCTACCCAAACAGGAACCCGATATGGCCTTGGGCTCCATAATGAACGCACCTTCGCACCAGGGATCGCCCTTCGGGCTCGAAAAACCCGGGGTTCATATCAGCCGCAGCGCGCAAGCGTCCGGTTTAGCCCGAATAGAGACAGACGCCCTAAGACTAACGCATCAGCTGCTCGACAACTCCCGACCAAGTTGCCAGGCATCCTCAGCGACATTGATGCAGTCGAGCTGAAGTCGACTCGAATTCTCAACGACGCTGACCAAAATGGCGCTAACGCTCGGATGCTCCGCACAAAACGCTCGTGTGGCTTCGACTCCCATGACCATAAACGCAGTCGCCAACGCATCCGCCAAGGTGCCACTGCCACAAATGGCGGTGGCACTTAAGATGCCTTGCACGGGCCAGCCACTTCGCGGATCGATCACATGACTGTATCGCACGCCTTGATAATGAAAGAACTGCTTGCCAGCCCCGCTGGTCCCTAAGGCTTGATTGCGCAGCCGAATCCTGCCCAGCTTCTCTTCCCAACGCAGCGGATGGGCCAACGCAATCCACCAACCATCTGCCTGCCGGTCCAGTCGCCGCCCACGAGCCACGATCGAGCTGCGGCCACCGTGCAACAAGAAGTCTTGGATGCCGCCGTCGATCAGACCATCTGCGACTCGATCTAGCGCATACCCCTTGCCTATACCTCCCGGATTCAGTTTCACACCTGGACGTGCCAGCTTCACAGTGCAGGCATCAGTGTCCACTTCAACCCACTCGGCGTTGACACATTGCAGTGCTGTTTGCAACTCCTCCTGGCTTGGTTTGCGCCCCTGACGTCGCGAGAATCCCCAGACTTCTGACAAGACACCCGCTGTAATGTCAAACGCTCGATCGGTGATGAGACTGACATCTCGTGCCACACTCAACAACTGACAAACATCAAAGCGAGCAGCCACTGCACGCTGGTGTGCCACTCGATTGATCATGGAAAAGTCGCTCGTCGGCCGGTAGACGCTCAATTCATTTTCCAAACTATGCACTACGCGCAAGGCATCGCGTGCCACCTCCAGCCCATGCGGGTATTGATCATGATTGAGCAGCACTTCAAACTCACAGGCCATCGCGGCTTGTTCAATGCTGTCCAGCCAATCGGTGGCGCCAGCCGATGGAGTTTGAATTGTTATCGACGGATGGACGCTCTCAAACTCGTCAGACGAACGAATGGGCGGTGAAGAGTCGATAGGGCCTGATGTGGTCACAGGCTTTTCTCGGACGTCTTGTGACCAGCGGCCTAAACGTTGCTCCCACTGTTCAAGCTTCATGATTACAATTTCGATTCCCGAGCCCGAGCTGTACCAAACACTGCCACACGCCCCATACTAAAACGCCCAAGCTAAAACACTCATACTTGCGCACAACACGACTCGAACCATAACACTCAAACCATATATCGAAGACTCAAGGCCCACGCACTATGCCGACTGTTGAACCCTCACCTGATTCCGCTCCCCGCAGGTCGGCGCCTAGCGTTTTGGCCATTGCCGCGCACCCGGATGACATCGAATTTGTGATGGCTGGCACTTTATGCCGCTTGGGTCAACTCGGTTGGGACTTACACTACTTTAACATCGCCAACGGTTGTTATGGTTCGATGACGCTGGATCGTTATGCTTGCACGGCGACTCGGTTGGACGAAGCACGCCGAGCGGCTGAACTGATGGGTGCGCATTTTTACCCACCCATCTGCGATGACTTGGCGATTGTTTATACGCCCGAACTTTTAGCGCAGGTCTCGGCGGTGGTGCGGACCGCCAAACCCAAGATTGTGCTGACACATTCGTTGGCAGATTATATGGAAGACCATCAAAATGCGGCTCGCCTGGCCGTCACCGCTGCGTTCTGTCGAGCCATGCCCAACTACCGCAGCACACCCGACACGCCTCCTTATGCCGACGACGTTACCATCTATCACGCGCAACCGCACGGCAATCGCACGCCGATGGGGGACATCGTGCGACCTTCGCACTTGGTGGATGTTACCGATTTGATGGATCGCAAAGCTGAATATTTGTTGGCCCATGCCAGCCAAGGCGCTTGGCTGGACGAAACACAACAAATCAGTTCCTATGTCTCGACCATGGAAGGACTCAACCGCGAAGTTGGTGCTTGGAGCGGCGGCCGATTTGTGCTGGCAGAAGGTTGGCGTCGACATTTACATTTGGGGCTATGTGCCGCAGACGCCGATCCCCTGCGCGATGCCCTCGGGAAGCATTGCTGGATTGACTCAGGCAGTGACGCTCCAGGTACTTTCGAACAGGACTCTGTGCATTGAACGAATACATGCAAGCGATTGTGATTGGTATCGTCGAAGGACTGACGGAGTTCTTGCCCGTAAGCTCGACGGCCCACATCCGCATCACCCAGGGCTTGTTGGGCCAAGACGCAGAGAGCGACTACTGGAAAATGTTTGCGGTGGTCATTCAATTGGGGGCCATTCTCTCGGTGGTGATCTTTTTTTGGAAACGCTTGTGGTCGTTTGCGATCAGCTACCCCAAGGGCGAAAGCGGCCAGGGGCAATGGTGGAGTCATCCGTTGGCATTGGTGGGCCTGAGTTTTGTCGTGACGGCCTTGCCCTGTTTTTTGATTGACAAGCAGATCGGCGAATTTCTGGAAAACTACTATGTCATAGGCAGCGCACTGATCGTTGGTGGCATATTAATGTGGCTCATCGACGGCCTGTTTAGCTCGCGAGCCACCACGACCAGCATGGAGCCGATGAGCCTCAAACAAGCGATCGTCATCGGCCTGGCTCAGATCCTGGCTGCCGCATTCCCAGGCACCAGTCGCTCGATGGCGACCATCGCGGGCGGTCAAGTCATGGGTCTATCGCGCTCAGCAGCGTTGGAATTCAGTTTCTTTTTGTCCATTCCGGTGATGTTTGCCGCGACGGGCTACAAACTACTGAAGTACTTGCTAGATGCCCCGACCGGCATGTCTGCCACCAATTGGGGCGTGCTGGGGGTCGGCTTTATGGTCAGCTTTGTAGTCGCCTTGCTTGTGATCGCCTGGTTCATGCGTTGGGTGCGCACTCGCGGATTCGTTCCCTTTGCCATTTACCGTATCATCGCCGGAATCGCGCTGATCATCTGGGCGGCCCAATAGATCGGGCAGCGTTTTCTGTAGCCCCGGCACTCCGTGACGGGGCTCTTTGGTTTGAAAAGTTGATGCAGAAGAGTAATTGACGAGTCGCGGAGCGATTCGTCTACATGTAGGCTGCTGATATTGAGCAAACTCCAGTGGCCCCCTATACTTACCGGCTTATTCGGAGGTCCGCTCCCGACCGACCGGCGTCTGGGCACCTCAGCGATTGTCAGCAGGGATTGTAGATATGAAGAGCGAACGGCGACACGAATTGCAGACCAATTACCTGGCAGATCACTTGGGAACTGCCGTTCAATCTAGTAAACCGTATGCGGTTTACGCCATCGCCGGTGTGGCTGCAGTCGCAATTGCGGCCATCGGTTACGGTATCTACAGCACACAAGCCGCCAAAGCCAGTTCGGCCGCTTGGGGGGACTATTATTTCAATATCGGCTCGGGCGATGCGGAAGTTTTCCAGCAAGTCTCCCAGGATCACCCAGGCACGGCTGCGGCCAATTGGTCCAAGCAAGCTTGGGCCGACAATCAACTGCGGCAGGGCCTGGATACGCTCTACACGAATCGCAAAACAGCCGAAGAGAGCATCAATAGCGCCATCGACGCTTATCAAGAAGTGCTCAAGAACAGCTATGAACCCGACCTGAAAAATCGCGCGGCGATCGGTTTGGCGCAGGCCTACGAGTCGATCGGCAAGCTGGATGAAGCCACTCGATATTACAAACAAGTGGCTTCCGGCAGCCAAGACGGCTTTGGCACTATGGCTAATTCGCGGCTGGCCTGGCTGTCCAGCGGCGACGGCAAGGCTTTTTATGATTGGTTCGCGACGGTCAAACCCACACCTGCCGCGCCACCAGCCATGCAAGGCGACTTAAGCACACCGCCGACTTCACCGGACTTGGTGTTCCCAAACAAAGAACCGTCGGCCATGGCTCCTCTGCCCAACGCGCCGGCTACGACGGAAACAACCCCCGCTCCGGGCACCGCAGAGACGACCACACCTGGTGTTGCCTTGCCAGCCGTGCCGACACCGGGCAGTGCTCCAGCCGCTTCAGATGCGCCTCTGCCTACCGGATCGGTTGAACTAAAAGCTGCCGAGCCAAACGTACCAGCACCAGCTACTCCGGCACCAGCTACTCCGGCACCAGCTACTCCGGCACCAGCTACTCCGGCACCAGCTACACCTGCTCCAGCCAGCGAATTGCAGATCGAGTCGCCAGCCGCACCAGCGGCTGACAAGCCGGCTGAAGCTGCAGCACCGCCTGCTGAAGCAGCACCACCCACACCCGAGCCACCCAAATAACTTTTTTCTCCAATTGAGCCTCAGTGTCCGACTTTGAATCCGATCCCGTTTCCACGACTCTGTTCCAACATACCGTAGAACAGTCAGAGCACGGCGAGAGGATCGATGCGCTGCTGGCCAAGCACCTCAACGGTTATAGCCGCGTCTTTTTGCGCAAAGTGGTGCAGGAAGGCGGCGGCCGCGTCAGTGGCGAGACCGTCAAGCCAAGCTTTCGCGTCCAACTCGGCCAGCAGGTCGAGTTAGACTTGCCGCCACCGCCAACGGATGGCCCTCGACCCGAGAATATTCCGCTCAATATTCTCTTCGAAGACGAACATTTTGTCGTGGTCGATAAACCACCGGCCATGGTCGTGCATCCGGCCAAAGGACACTGGAACGGGACATTGACCAGCGCCTTGGCATTTCACTTCAGCCAGCTAAGCGATGTGGGCGGCGTCACGCGTCCCGGTATAGTGCATCGATTGGACCGCGATACCAGTGGCGTGATCATTGTCGCCAAAACCAACGCCGTGCACCTGGCTTTAGCCGCTCAGTTCGAATCGCGCGATGTTCAGAAAGAGTACTTTGCGATCGTTCTCGGTAAAGTCGAACTGGATCGCGATGTGGTCCGGTTTCCGATCGGTCCGCATCCATATCAGCGCGACAAGATGGCCATCCGGGCAGGGCATCCGCAAAGCCGCGATGCCGAAACCTGGTATGAAGTCCAACAGCGTTACGAAGGCTTTGCCATCGTCAAGCTGCTACCCAAGACGGGCCGCACGCACCAAATTCGCGTGCACCTGGCCCATATTGGGACGCCCGTGTTATGTGATCGTCTGTACGGCGGTCATGCCCAAATAACGCGTGGTCAACTCGCACGGCGTTTGGCTAAACGCGAACCGCCCCAACCTGGCGACGACGATATTGTGCTGCAGCGACAAGCCTTGCATGCGCGGCGATTGGAATTGGACCATCCTGTCACAGGTGAGCGGATGGAGTTCGTAAGCCCCTTACCTCAAGACATCGTCGCCACCCTGGCTGCCATCGACGAGT
>JADLDX010001074.1 GCA_020846515.1 Pirellulaceae bacterium | reverse complement strand
TCGGGTGATTGCCGAGGGTGACGCCTAAGACCTCATCGAGATTAGATGCGGGGTCAGTGGACACGAGCAAGACTTGCTTGCCTGCATCCGCCAGCCGCACTGCGGTCGCACATGCAACCGAAGTTTTGCCGACGCCGCCTTTACCCGTGAAGAACAAGTTGCGTGTCGGATGGTCTAAGAACTTCATGGGGTAAGCTTTAAGCGGTAAGGAGTAAGGGCTAAGAAGTAAGAAGTTGGATGAAATGTGTTCGGTGTTTGGCCGTAAGGTTCAGGAGTGAATGATCGAGTGTAAAGCGTATCCCTTATGTTTACCCCTTATTCCTTATCTAGCAGCAGCCACTGGTGCCGCAACATCCACTGCTGGATGTAGCCACGGGCAGCGATCGTGTGTCTGCATTGACCCATTGGGTAAGTGTGTCGCGGTTGGGATAAACTTTGCGACTAACGATTTGGCCATCGATAGCGACCACAGGCAGAGAATCAGTACCCTCAGTACTTAGTACGTGATGGATGGCTTGGTTATCGATGAAGGCTTGAGGTTGTTGCGCCAAGTTATAGCGTTCAACTTGATGGCCTTGACTCTTGAGCCAATCCAGATCGGCAGCAAACTGCGGCAGTGTAGGGTCGACGTCAGGGCCACAGACGCCGGTCGAGCAGCACATGGGTTTGTCGTAGATTTGAATCGTTTTCATGGTTATCTCCTTCGAGACTGGGGGGAATTGGCCGCGCAGCAGCGGGACTAACCCTCCTGCTGCGCAGCAGTGGGAGTGTTGACCCGCGAAGCGTGGTCGGGGAGGGCCGGCTTCGACTAACCGAAGCATGAAGCAGTTCGTCGCAGCTGTCATGCATCGCCATCGCTTATCGCCGAAGTACGATATACGTGAGTAAAATTTTTTGGCTGACGGGGGCTCTACAGGTTGGCTTTATAGGTCTGCGATCAGCTTCTTCAGTTTGGCCATTGCGTCGGCATTGATGCAGTAGCAAACGCGGGGCCCATCGATTTCGCCTTTTACCAGACCGGACTCTTTCAGAATTTTGAGGTGTTGAGAAACGGTGGACTGCGCCAAGGGCATTTCTTCTACGATTTCTCCGCACACACAAGATTCACGGTTCAGCAGCAATCGAACGATGCGTACGCGGGCCGGGTGAGCCAGCGCCCACGTGAGCTTGGCCAAGTCTTCGGCCCAGGCGACATCTGGCAGCGCTAGCTTCTCGCTTGTCGTGCAGCATGTCTGGGACTTTGCTTTGACCATCGTACCTAAAGCCTCTGAGCGGTGAACCAGTGACGCGTTAATTGTCTATCGTCGATATACGATATGGCAATTCAGCTTATTTGTCAATACGGCTTTGGGCAATGGCACCTACGCGGCTACTGCCAGGGACTTGCACAAGTCCCACAACGCAAGTAAATTTTTTGTTAGTTGATACTGAGTCTCAGTACCGACGCGCGGCGTTGTCCGCCTACAGTAAAAGCCTGTTCAGGTTGTTTTGCCCCAACACGCCCACCGAACTCGGGTCCCGCCAGCCAGCCTCTTTGCCAGCCAGCCTCACCATGGAACCGATTGACCAGGGGGATGACATTGTGTCGCAAGCACTGTGTCCCAGACACTTTGTCGCAAGCACTGTGTCCACTGTGTCCCGTATTTGCATCCTAAGAGGAAGCTCGCCATGGCACTTGCCCTATCGGATACCGGTCATCTAAGGAAATCTTTCGCTTCGAAACCATCGCCTGCCAAACCAGCCTTGGGTTTTACTCTGGTCGAACTGCTGGTCGTAATAGCGATCATTGGCATCTTGGTGGGATTGTTGCTACCAGCTGTCCAAGCGGCCCGGGAAGCGGCTCGGCGCATCCAGTGCACAAACAACCTCAAGCAGATGGGGTTGGCACTGCATAACTACGAATCGGCTCATCGCACCTTTCCGCCTGGCTTCATCTCGCGTGTCACCGGTCCGTGGCCAGGGGGCGGGAACAACCCCGTCCCGGAAATTGGACCAGGCTGGAGTCTGTTTGGTATGATCCTGCCGCAGTTGGAACAAGCCAACTTACACAACACAATCAATTTCAACTTGCCCATCAATGCCCCAGCCAACCAGGCGGCGCGCAGCACGCGAGTCAAAGAGTATCAATGTCCTTCTGATACGTGGAACGAGCCTGTGAACGTGTGGCCCACGAGCATCGGCATCCGCGATCTGGCGCACTGCAGTTACATTGGTTGTCTGGGCGGAGGCGATCCGGCCAACGCGCCAAGGTATACAGCCATATATGAGGAGCAGCCCTTTAATGGCATGTTCCATCGCAATGTCGCTGTTCGACAGGCCGATATCATCGACGGGACATCCAATACGATTGGGCTTGGCGAGCGGGCGAGCATGTTTGCACCGAACGGTTGGGCTGGCGTCATCCCCTCTGCGCAAACTGTGTTTTCGCCTTGGATGGCACAGAGTCGGGGGCAAGTGGTTGGCCAAACGCCACGTCCCGCGATCACGATGGTGACCGTGCATGTGCGCACCGGTGGCCCCAACGCGCCCACCGGCAGCCCCGGCGGTTTCTGGAGCCCTCACGTGGGAGGCTGCCTCTTCTTGCTCATGGACGGCTCAACCCATTCGATCGCAACTTCAGTCGATATGTCCATTTTTCGCGCCATGGCCGGACGAAACGACGGCATTCCCGTGTCCTTACCATAATCGTGGACGAATCGCTCCGCGACTCGTCATGTTATTGCTTGCGTCTCGGCATCAGCGTGGGCGCTTGGGTTACGCCATCCAAGCGGTGACCAATGGCACCACACTCAACATGCCCCTATACTTCAGCGCATAAACGTAGGCGGTGATCGTCACCACCAACAGGTGGAGCAACTTGTTTGTCGGAAACGGTCGACCTCGAGCCGGCTGGTTTACTTTTCGCTCTGGCATTCCCAGCCAGCTAGGTGATGGCTGGTAGATGATGGGCTTACGCCGTTTCTCGAGCAACTCTCGTTGGCGCGGGTCTTGCTCCAAGCGGGCGAGGTCCTGAGGTGTCAAGCGGTCCAGGCCATATCCAGCTTCGCGCACGACAATTTGCGGTGGAGCCCAATAGAAGCCGTGAACGACTCGGCCGTCGAGAAGTTGATATGTGGGAATGGCTACAAATGGTACACCCACGCTCACGACCAAAGCCAGACCGCCGAAGACGATCCATGCATCGAGCCGATTTTCGTTGGCGCTTGGCATAGGTTACGGATCTGCTCTGGGGAAAAGTGGCCCGCTGGTCACCGAAACAGTTCGTCCGGCTCGTTTTGCGCCGCGGCCGACGTATCACGACAGCCGCGTTCTAATCATTAGGCGCGAGGACCAAGACAGATGTGCGCGTTTGTCAAAGAAAAGTCGACACTTCTCGATTATCGCCGCTCCTCTTCGCGTTGCGTCCTCTGGACTAAATCTGCCATCACAAAGTTGACCGATCAATTTGCGGTGCTCAAGGTCATAACAAGGAGGATCGCAGCTGCTCAGCTTTGTTCTTTACGACAGAAACAAGGTTCATGTTTGCAACTCATTTTGATGTCGGTAGGGGAGTCCGTGACTGGGCTGCCGTTGCGATGGATCGATTAGTTTGCTCATCAAAACAGGGGTTTCCGGGATACAGAACGCAACCATCTCTATCTAATGTCTGTGCGGCTTGAAATCTAACGGTCAGTCTGGCATTGTTTTTAACTACTACTGCTGGTCACGAGGAATCTGCCCTCATCCCGAATCGGAAGCGTCGACATACTAGCCAGCATTCGACAATAGCCATCCTAAGGTTGTCGTTGTTGGTAGCAGTCCCTAGAATGGTGGTCGACTATTCATTCCATGCAGATCGTTCCGCACGTTATCACTATCTCGCAGGTCGACTCATGGCGACTCATGAACCGTCTCAGGTTTCTACAGATCACTCGCTTCGGCCAACTGTGGAACCAGATCCCTATCGATCGTCGGCCGTTCGTGTGGCTGGGACATACTTGCTACTGGGTCTGCTATGGATCGCTCTATCCGACTTGTCCTTGGCCGGTTTGGGAGCGCTATCTGCATCTGGTTTCCTATGGTCTATGGGGAAAGGTGCGGCTTTCGTCCTGTCGTCTGCGGGGCTGGTGTTCTGGTTGTGTCAGCGTGAGTATCGCAATACTTCGCAAGCGATGGCCCTCCTGCGGACAGTGGTCTTGGGAACATCGGACGCGGTTTTTGTCAAAGACCGGGAGGGCCGGTATCAGCTAGTCAACGCCGCAGCGGCGCGCTTCTTGGGCCTGTCGGTCGCCGATGTGCTCGGCCGCAACGACCGCGAACTGTTCGAGTCCACTGAGGCTGAGCAACTGATGGCCAATGACCAGGCGATCATCGCCGGCGGAAAGGATGTCACCGTTGAAGAAACGGTGACATCAGTCGGAGTTACCCGCACCTATCAGACGACGAAAGGTCCTTATTTCGACGCGACTGGGGCGGCGGCTGGTCTGATCGGTATCGGCCGTGATGTCACCGAACGCGTGTTGATGGAGGCCGCCCTGCGTGAGTCTGACGCAAGGCTTCGGGAAGCACAGCGGATCGCCCGACTGGGCAGTTGGAGTTGGGAGCCGCCCACAAACCGCGTGTGGTGGTCGGACGCTGAGTTCGAGCTATTAAGCGCCGATCCAAAAGTCGTGCGCCCGAGCTTTGAAGCCTTCCTCGAGTTCTTGCATCCTGATGACCGAATCGTTGCGATTGCCCGAGTTGAGGCGATGAGGGTTGGGTCCAACGAGTTTGCCAGCGACCTGCGAGTCGTTCGTGCCGACGGGACGTGGATGTGGATCCACAGTCAAGCCCGCGCCACCCGGGATTCTGCTGGGAACCTGATCCGAGTCGAAGGGATCGACCAGGATATAACCGCCCAACGCTTGGCCCAACAGGCAGCCCTCGAGAGCGAACGGCGGTTGCAAGCCGCTGTTGAGGTTGCCGAGCTAGGGGTCATTGTTATCGACTACGAACAAAGTACAGCGGATCTCTCTGCAACTGCGGCCGAGCAATTTGGACTACCCGCGGGAAAGGTGGCCAGGTTTGAGTTGCATTCCCGTTTTCACCCAGATGATGGCGGGGACCTTACCAAACTGCTTGAAGATGCGCTTGACCCGGCCGGTTCGGGATGGTTCACCGCGGAGCACCGGGTTGTTCGACCGGATGGCACAACGCGCTGGCTGAATGTTCGCAAGCAGATCTCATTTGTAGATGGCCGACCGTATGCCGCGGTTGTAGTTACCGTCGACGTGACTGAGCGAAGGAACGCCGAAGCGCGCATCCGCGAGCAGGAGATGCTGGTTCGTGAAGCAGCGGAACTGGCCAAGGTCGGTGGCTGGGGGTTTGACCCGGTGACGCTGGACGCAGACTGGACGCCGGAGGTTGCCCGCATGTTCGGTCTGGGACCAGTTGGACCTGCTTCACTGGCTGCCGCGCTCGACTACATCAACCCTGAACATACGGCAGCCGTTGAGGCAGCGATTGAGGCCGCCCGGAAAGACGCCATACCACACGACATGGAGCTCGAGCTACATGCGGCTGATGGGCAGACCAGGTGGGTTCGAACCATCTGCCGGCCGATTGTCGAAGGTGGCCGAGTAACCCGCGTTCGTGGGTCACTTCAGGACATCACTGATCGCAAGCGGGCGGAAGCGGACCTGCGCGCCAGTGAGGAACGATATCGATTGTTGTTTGAGTCGAATCCACACCCGATGTGGCTGTACGATGTCGAATCGTTGCGGTTCCTAGCGGTCAACGATGCGGCCGTGCTAACCTACGGTTACACTCGCGAAGAGTTCATGGCAATGACGTTGCGCGATATTCGACCCGAAGCGGAAGTACCCAAACTAGAATCGGCTGTCGCCCGGACGACGCGCGGACTTAGTCTCGCGTCAGAGTGGAAGCACAAACGCAAGAACGGCACGATATTTGACGTCGATGTTTCTAGCCATGAC
>JADLDX010001073.1 GCA_020846515.1 Pirellulaceae bacterium | reverse complement strand
GTCTCAGGAGAAACAGCGACATGCAAGTCAATTCCAATGTCGATCCCGCCATTTCCAACGCCGTCGTCCAAAACCAAATTGACGTCGCAGTCGTCTCGAAAACCCGGCAAGTTCAAAAGCAACAAGGCGAAGCGGCCGTCGCACTCATTCAAGACGCCGCCCAAGTTACCGAACAACTGGCCAATGGCCGATTGGATGTGAAGTTGTAACGAACAGCTTTAAGATTACACTAGCAAGCGTTGCCACCAGGTAGCGATCATGGCGGCGACATACTCTACATCACCGGGGCGATTGGTCAGCAAGTGATCCGCCCCCGGCAGACTGATCAGGCTCGACAGCGAGTGAGTATCCTGATGATGGCTGGTGTGGGAACTGGTACCGCGCGTGAGTGCTTCCAACAAGCGCAGCGCGTGTGAGAATCGCAACGTCTCATCACCCGGTGCATGAAAGATCAAGACGGGTTTGGTGAAGTTACGCAGCGTGTGCTGCATATCATAAGCACGAAAGTCTGCGACCATCTGCTGCGTAATCAAGTAACTCCGGCCACCAATCGTGACTTCGCCGGATCCTTGGGTAGCGATAGCCGGGTTCATGCGCTCTAGCAACGCAGCCAGGTGCTGAGTATCGCTGGGCGACGCGATGGTGCTGACGCCTAGTACCGATGGCACCTCGCTGGCCACGGCCAGGCTGGCTGCACCGCCAAAGCTATGTCCCACCAGTAGGGACGGCGGAGCGTATTGCTCCGCCACAAACCGGATCGCCGCCAGCAGATCCGCGCAGTTGGTGGAAAAATTTGAATCGGCGAAATTGCCTTGGCTGTCACCCAGCCCCATAAAATCGAATCGCAATACGCCGTACCCGGCTCCGGCTAAAGCCCGCGCCACGCGCACCGCGGCTTTAATATCTTTCGAGCAGGTAAAGCAGTGCGCCAAGACGGCCATGGCGCTTGGCGTATCGACCGGCAAGTCAACAATCCCGGCTAACTGCCATCCAGCACCACCGGTGAACGCGACGCGCTCGCTGCGTCTAATCGGTAGATTCAAACCTTAACCTCCGGTCGTCGAACCGAGGTTGCCTTGCCGAAACGCATTGGCCATCGCTCGCGGCACTTCGGCTTCGGCCAGCACCAGGTTGGCGCGATTCTCAACCACCTTGGCACGGTTCTCTTGCTCCATCGCAATCGCCTCTGCCCGACGTCCTTCGGCCCGAGCCCGAGCCACACGCACATCGGCCTCCGCCTGGTCAGCCCGCAGACGAGCCCCAATGTTATCGCCCACGTCGATATCAGCGATATCGATGGAAACAATTTGAAAAGCAGTCTGAGCGTCCAGTCCACGCCGAAGCACCGTGCGGGAGATCAAGTCCGGATTCTCGAGCACTTTCTGGTGGGAATCGCTGGATCCGATCGAACTAATGATCGATTCGCCGACGCGCGCGATAATCGTCTCCTCAGTAGCACCACCGATCAACTGCTCCAGGTTCGTACGCACCGTCACGCGCGTCCGCACTCGCAACTCGACGCCATCTTTGGCGATGGCGCTCAGCGTCGCTTTGCCGCTGCGCCGCGGATCAGGGCAATCGATGACTTTGGGCTGCACGCTGGTGCGTACGGCGTCCAGCACATCGCGCCCGGCCAAATCGATGGCCGCCGCTCGGTCAAAGTCCAGATCGATACCCGCTCGCTGCGCCGCGATGATCGCTTGAATGACGCTCATCACATTGCCGCCAGCCAAGTAGTGGGCTTCCAGTCGCTGAGTCGTGATGCCGTTGCGCGAGGAGATATCCAATCCAGCTTGAGCGGCCATGATCTTGGCGTTGACGATAATCGGCGCACGTACCTGCCGAAAATACATCCCCACCAGGCTGGACATGCTGACCCGTGCACTGGCCGCCGAAGCCTGAATCCACAAGGCACCGAAAGCGATAAACGAAGCCACAAACACCAGCGTGACCATGACCAACAGGGCAATCAACGTCCAGGTGACAATCGTCCAGGTGGTAAGCGTCTGAGCAAGAAGCAACGGCCACATGATGTTTACTCGTTTTGGAGTCGGGGAACTTTTTAACTGCCTCATCATACCGCCTGCGGCACCAATGTTCGACCGGGGGGCCCAGCGAAGAGTCCCCGGCTTATCAGCGTGGCTTCCGATTTTCGCTGGCCAGACGGTCCAAGGGACTTCTGATTTGCAGCGAGTTCTTTTCCATCACATGCATGTAGATCATGGTGGTGGATATGTCTTTGTGCCCCATCAGCAATTGAATGGTACGCACGTCGACTCCTTGTTCTAGCAAATGGGTGGCAAAGCTATGTCGCAACGTATGGGGGTGCGCTAGCTTGGTTATGCCAGCCGCTTGCACGGCCGGTGTGAACTTGTTACAGAAAGTCGTTCGATGAATATGGTGTCGCATGACTTGGCCAGACCGGGGATCTCGCGACAACCGGTCGGCAGCAAACAGGTATTGCCAGTTAATGTGAGTTTGTTGGCCTGGGAATTTTTTGGCCAACGCATGCGGCATCCACACCTTTCCCAAGCCTGCTTCCAGATCTTCTTGATGTCGAGCCACACGATTTCGAACAGCCAGTTTCAGATCTTCCAAAACCAGATCTGGTAGTAGTGTGGTGCGGTCTTCACAGCCCTTTGTGTCACGAACTATTATTTGCCGGCGTTCGAAATCGATATCTTTGACCCGCAGAGAAACGCATTCTCCGATGCGCAGGCCACACCCATAGAGTATGCGAGCGATCAATCGATCTCGACCCCTGAGCTGGGCTATGAGCCGCTCGACTTCATGGGCGCTCAGCACGCAGGGCAAATAGTGGTTTTCCTTGGCCCGAACAGCATTGATTTTTTCAAGCGGACTTTCGAGCACATTCTCAAAGACGTACAACAGACCGCTGAAGGCCTGATTTTGGGTGCTCGGCGCAACATTATGCTCAAGGGCTAACTCGGAAAGAAATTCTTCAACATGAGTTTCGTTAACGTTATCCCACATCGAATCGTTGGGCAGCTCAAAACGTTCGGCGAAACGTTTCGCCCATTTGGTATAGGCTTTTTCGGTTGTGAGTTTCAGCCCTTCAACCCGCAGACACTTGCGCAACTCCTGAATAACCTTAGGCTCTCTGGTTGAAATGACACCAGCCCGATCGTTGACATTTTTGATATCAGAGACCTTCTCCCGCCGCACCAAGCTCTCAAGTTGACCAGCCATGACCTCCAAGGCGCGTGTATCGAGATGCAGCTGGTCTTTGGCGTAATTGATCACGAATCTCAGCACCTGCAACCGTTGCCAGGCCGCTTTTCCCTGCTGGCGAATCGCAATCAAAAACTCTTTGACCGAGTTTTCATCTGTTGGCAGCGGCTGATTAGGACCAACTCGATGAAACCTGCCAAACTCTTGCAGCCAATACTTTTCCCACTTCCCATTGTCGCGCGACTGAGGCCCAGAGGAGGAGCGTAGTGCCATGGCCGAGTTGCCTTCCATGCAAAAGTAGCGATGTCCACCCACAAAACCAGCATCATGATATCACACCCTCCCGCTTGGTCAACCACACGCCCACCAAGGTGGCCATTCCCCCATTGCAAGCCACTTGCTATCCGGCGCATAAAATTATACGATGAAGTCGCAGCACATAATTTTATGCGCTGCACACTTCGTGCATAACACCCTTTTTGACCGGATTATTGCGAGGGTGACTGCATAAACACTAGTTATCCGGCGCAGAATCTATGAACTCTGATCAATACGAGTCTAACGTCGCTGACAAGATCCAGTCCGGTATCAACGCCGGTGACCACGGGCTCGACCCGAAAGCTTGCGTGGTGAAGCACAAACCGAAATACTATTCGCGTGATCGTGAGTGTGACATCATTTTTGACGCCGCTGTTGAAGTTACACGGCCACGTGAGAGCACACCCTATTTTTTCTGGGTCATCGAATGCAAACACTATTCCCATAATGTCCCAGTGGATGATGCCGAAGAGTTTTTCGCAAAACTC
>JADLDX010001072.1 GCA_020846515.1 Pirellulaceae bacterium | reverse complement strand
TAACCCAAGCCTGAAGCACTTCGCTGCTGACTCTTCTGTGCGGCGCACGCACCCTCCCCGAAAAAACAGACTGCAGTAGCGTCTGTTTTTTCGACCCTCCCGGGCGCTGCGCTGGGAGGGTTAGTTCGGCTGCTGCGCAGCAGGGAACTAACCCTCCTGCTGCGTAGCAGCGGGAGGGTCGGCTGGCGTCAGCTCAGCCGGGGAGGGTGCCTCCCGTGCTAACCAAGGTTACTTGTAGTTATTGAGGGCAGCTGTGGCTGCCGCCAGGCCTTTACCGATGCCTCCGAGAATCTTGGCTGAACCCAAATAGTGGAACTCTAAGTTTGAGATGCCTTTTTCCAACACCAGACGCTCGCGCTCGGTCAGTCCTGCCAGACGCATCTTTTCTTGCAACGCCCGTTCCTCGGCAGGCTTCATCTTGCTTTCTGCAGCGAGCTTCTTTGCCTCTTGCTTAATCGTGTTCTCCTTAGTCTTGGCGGCGGTCAACTCGCGATCCCAATACTTCTCCGTCCACACGGTTGCTACATTTTCTTTGAATTCCGGTAACTCAGCCGGCGCAGCCATCGCCAGGCGGAAGTTTTGATGGATCGATCGATAACGCAGTTGATCAGGACCATACTCGGCCACCGGACCGCCAACTCCCAGCACACCAATGACGAAGGGTAGCTTGGGTGCGTTTAAATCTTTGCGCACATCGCGGATGAAATGAGCCATCACCTGGCTGTAGGCATCGTAACCACCTGGTTGGTCGCGTTTGGGATAGGTACTAGCGTCCACCATGTCATTCCAACCTTGGAACCACACAAACCCCGCCAGTTCGTAGCCTTGCGCGGTGTCGTAAGTGGGCACTACACGTTTAATATCGGCCAGCACATGTTTGACATGTTCCATCATCAGCCGATAGTTGGCACCCGTGGCTCGTTCCTTCTCGGCTTTGATGACCGACAAATCTTTGCCTTGCTTTTGAAAAGTGGCCAACTGGGTTTCATTGAATTCATAGGCGCCAGCACTGGGTGGACGGAAGTCAGTGTTCAAACTCTTACCACCCCACGAGGTCTTGATCAACAAGATGGGACCATCCACGAACTTTTGCATGGTGATCCCAAAGGTGAACTCAGGTCCAATCTTGGGACCATTCTGGCTCGCGCCAAAACCGGTCGTGAGTCTGCCTGTTTGTTCGGCTTCAGCACAACCGATGGACGAGATCCACACGCGCTCGAGCACTCGGGGTGTACCGTCGGCATTGAGAATCTCATCCAGCAGCGGCTTGGTCGCTGGATCCATGCCCACATGTTCCAGCGTGCGGACGTGAGCATGGCCTTGCATATTCGATTGGCCAGCCAAAATAAAAACTCGCAGAGGCTGGGCATTCGCCACGGCGGGCACAAACCAGAGCAGTGAGGCCAGAACAAGTTTGCAGTACGTCATCTTCGGTCACGCCTAAAAATGTTTGTTCGTCGGAGTAAAGCTAACGGATGTATCTTCAAACCTCGTAGCCACCGTCGCCAGACGGTGGACTGGGTAGCCACTGTCGCCAGACGGTGGACCGGGTAGCCACTGTCGCCAGACGGTGGATCGGGTAGCCACCGTCGCCAGACGGTGGACTCGGCTGGAGGCGAAATCCACGCTTGGCGGCGGTGGCTACCTAAAATCGCTGACAAGACAAAATACGACATGCCTATCCTGGTAAATGGCGCTGGCCAACTAGTCAGCCAGTTCGTGAATCGTGTTGTGCAGGGTGCCTTGCACCGGAGTGCCAGCCGAAGAACGGAAGGCATATTTTATTTCCATGCACCAGGTCGGTTGAAGGTCTGCCACGTCTAGCGTGACAGTTTTACCGTCCTTGGACAGTGATGCACTTCGTACGTTCAAGTACCGTTCATCGAAATGCTTCGAGCCGTAATTGGCCGTCCGTTTGAGCGACCATGTTTTCACACTGATCATCTGCCCGTCGAGCGATGCGGGATCGATGGGTTCGGTAAAGGTCAGCTTCAACCCCGATTTTTGGGCTTGCAGTTGAATGGGCAGGTAGCTGGGTTGCCCTGTCGCCCGCAGGCGATACAGCGCGCCAGGATGAGTGGCATTGCCCGCCCAAGCGAACATACCACACAGGTAAAGCTGGCCATCGGTCGGGTGAAAGCGGCCACGCATCACACCGGTGGGGAACGTCGGTATCGGTAACTGGATCATGCCGCCTTGCATTTTACCTTGCACCTGCTCGTGCGGGACAAGAAACACTTTGCCGTAACCATACGACAGATTCAACAGCGAACCCTTTAGCGGACCCCAGCGATCACTGTCGACCCATAATAGTTCAGCCGGCGACCGATCAAATTCGTTCGTGATCCAACACAATGGCGGGACCATGGCGGAATCAGAAGAGTCTGTCACATCATGGTAGCCAAGCATGTTCCCGTAAAAATTGGGCTGAGCAGACTTCGATACAGTCACCCAGTTGATGCGGTTCTTGGGATTCCAAAAACCTTCTTGATCCGTAACAAAAAAGGTGCCATCCGGATTCAGGCAGACCCCATTGGCCGCTCGAAATCCGTTGGCCAAGATGGTCGTGCTGGTGCCATCCGGACTGACCCGCAGCAATGTGCCGTGATGCGGCACGACAGCCGCTTTGCCATGACAACCAGATTTGGCGTAGTAGAAATTACCTGCTGCATCCGTTTGCAGCCCCATGGCGAATTCGTGAAAGTGCTCGGTGACCTGATGGTCGTTGTTCAAGCACTCATAGAAGTCGATTTCGCCATCTGCATTCAAGTCATGCAACACTGCTAGTTGATCGCGACAGGTCAAATGAATCTTGCCAGCGATGATCTTCAATCCCAATGGCTGAAATAGGCCAGTGGCAATGCGTTGCCAGCGCAGCGACGTGTCCGCGGGCGATGTAGACGGAGTGACGATCCACACGTCGCCGTCCCATGAGCAGACCGCGATCCGCCCATCATCAAAAAAATCCAGTCCTGTGAATCGAAGTTGCGCTAACCAGGGATTGGATTCGGGTGCCGTCAACACATCCACCGCAAACGGACCGCTATCGGCACCGTTGTTTGCTTGTGTAGTCAGCATCTGCGGCCAGCGCGGAGGACCACCCTTAGTCAGCCCACTCAGATCTAGGTCAGCATCTTCGATGACAGGTTCACTCATCGGCCGACCATCGAGCTGCGAGTTATCAACTGTTGTAGATCCAGCCTTTCCATAATTGTTGGCTACATCGGCGAGTTGCCAGATGGTGAATCGCAGCGGCTGTTGACCGGCTGGAATACGCAGGAGTAGTTTGCCATCCACGACCTTCCATTGTGCGTCAATAGTGCGCGGTGCAACTCCGGCCTGACGCGGGCTCGACGACGCCAAATCATCAACGGTTTGATCGGCTACTTGTAACCATAGATCTCGATCGCGTGGGGCAATGTTGAAGGTGCGCAGCCAGCGTGGCGGCTGCGATTCGGCGCGAGCCTGTAGTCGCGGCATCTCGAGAATATCTGTTGAACCAATGGAGTAGGAGAAGATAACATTCTGGCCGTGATGATACAGCCCTTTGTATCGACCCCACTGACGCGGTAGTGGACCATAGCGTTTGCCGTCACGACCCAACACGCGTTGGTCGTCGGTAAACTGTCCCGTTGCAGGATCCGCCCAGCCCGGACCGGTCGAATTGGTAAAGTCAACTTGTCCAACCAACTGCGGATGAACACCATGCGCGCCATTAAACTGAATACCTTTCCAATCAATGAAATTGCCGGCCTGATCGTTGACCTTGTCCTTGGCGTTGTCCTTTTTGTTGGCCTTGCCGTTGGCCTTAGCGTTGGATATGTCTTTGTCCTTGGGGTTAGCAGCCTCCTTGGTGTTTTCGCTGTTCGCTAGGGTCGCAGTAGGTTTCGGGGTCTCCGCATTCCAACCGGCGGCAACTCGCAAGGTGTCTGTGTCAAAGAGCATCCAGTGGCGACCGCGCGAGATGCCACCGGCACCGGGATCCAGCCGCACGGCAATCCCTTTGTAGGCAAAGTTGTGTTTTGAACCCGGCACTTCAAAGGTGTGAGCGAGACTGGGCCCGTAGTCCATGGCTGACCAGGGTTCTATTTTGCTCGGTTCTGGTCCGAACGTATCGCCCTTGGGCAGTCGGTCGAGATACGCCTGGTCGATGGCCACATATTGGGATGGATTGTCGGCCTTGA
Source organism: Pirellulaceae bacterium (assembly GCA_020846515.1). GTDB lineage: Bacteria > Planctomycetota > Planctomycetia > Pirellulales > Pirellulaceae > Aureliella. The sequence goes on along the minus strand of JADLDX010001072.1, from coordinate 1,002 downwards.
GGTAAGTCTCACGAATGTAATGAATCACATCATACTTTTGAGAGGGGACCATCCAGGTTTGCGGAGTCATGAGACCAAAACCGTGGGTCAGTGTCCGATACATGGAGAGCGGATCGCTACCGTTCTTGAACTTGCCCTGCGCGAATCGCAAGGAAGTGGGCAGCGAGCCGGGTTGATCCTTTGTCCCGTGGCAATTCGCACACACTCGCTGATAGATCGCCTGGCCACGCCGCCTGGATTCGCGGTTCCACGTGCCGATCAAGCCCGCGTGATCGATATGTTTCTCATACTCGGGAACGGTGAATACTAACAATGAGGCATCGGGCTGTAGCTGCAGCGCCCGCGCCGCGCCACCGTCGCGTATCTCCATCAGGTAACGCATCAAATCCAGAAACTGTTGGCGACTGTTCAGTTGGTCGATCTGCCCTGCTGGCATGATCGACAATTCATTTGCCCGGATGGCTTCGATGTCGTCACGGGCGATGGTCACCAAGGCTCCTTGTCGCGATACATCGCGGACGACCACTTTGTCCTTGGCTTGCTGAACCAAAAACGCAGAGATCGTTTGGCCGTCCGTAGTGAGGATCGAGGTCGTTTCGAATCCTTTGCGAATGCTCCTCGAAGGCCAGAGCACGGATTCTACCAGCATTTCATCGGTGGTTGTGCGGTCTAGTTTCGTAAGGTCTGGACCGAGCAGATTCCCATCCTTGTTCTCGACAACATGGCATTTTGAGCAGGCCATTTGCGGTTGAAAGAAGACCACAGCACCCCGTGCCGCATCACCTGTCTGTCGCGCCTCCCGAACTAACTCTGCCAGCGGAACTTGTTGGAGTTCGGCGTTTAAGGATTGGGCGCGGACCGTTGACAATCCCAACGTGAAACTTACCGCGAGTATCAACAAGGAGTAGAGCAATAAGTGTCGTATCATACACAAGACCTTGGGCAGTGAGTTGGGTTGTGAGTTGACTGGCCGTTCGGCTGACGTTTCGAATAGTCGGCCAT
>JADLDX010001071.1 GCA_020846515.1 Pirellulaceae bacterium | reverse complement strand
ATCGACTCCTCAGTTGAAGGAATCGAAAGCGTCTGCCTCCAAACCAAAAAGCTCAACCGAAGTGCGTCGTGGGCCATGTTTTTACAACATCAGGTCCAACGCCATTCCCGCGCCAGCGGGTTCGTACTCGTCAGCGTTATGAGCCAAGATTGGAATTCTGCATAATTGATTGGCAGCTGAGAGCGCTGGACACTTACTGCGGTAGGCTGTCAAAAGCTCGCATGAAAAGCGGTTCGAACGGATAAGCGAAAAGGAACTTGTCGGCTATGCCGCCGAACACTAGGCCGCATGCGACGAGCTGATTTCCTTTTCGTTGCATAAGTACTGCGCCCGACATTCCTTTTTCTGCGACGCCATCTGCGCTAGCCAACTGCCAGAAGCCAGTATATCTAACCGCCACATCGTCCACGTTGATCAGAGGGGAGCCGGCCACCGGCTCTGGTCGAACATAGGTCAGAAATCGACCTTCAAGCGACAGGAAATATTGGTTTTGCGCACGTATGTTGCCCATCAGTTCCAAAGGAAATGGCAATCCGGTGACCATGTTCGGCTCGACAAGAGCGGCGTTGGCGACGGCAATGACCGCAGTGTCGGAGGTCGCCACCACGCGAGGATCAAGGCGTGTTAGGTATTGTACTTCGCCGAGAACGGTGGCTCTTCCCGTTGCTGGGTGATACCGGAAAACACGACCAGTTCGCTGATTCGCGGCCACATTTGAAACCACATGAGCGTTCGTCAGGACGTAGCATTTATTTCCTTTTTTGAACACAAGGCCTGCAACGCCGATGTCTCGGTCGAAGCCCATGACGTGATCGCCCGACCGCATTCCGAAAAGCTCTGGTACGCCGCCGGTGGCTACGACATCCACACGAAAGCGTTGTAGCTTACCTCTCCAATCGTTGGACTGAACAAAACGGGGTAATTTACATCGATGCGGCACAGACCGTTTTTCGGCCACATGGGCCTTGAGCGACGGCAGCGCCGTTAGACGGCCTCTTCGCTCTTTCAAGCCAAGCGCTACATGTGTGACTTCTGGATAACGCGCCAATTTCCGGACGGCTGCTCGCAACGTCCAAGAGCTTGGGCGCAGTATTTGGCGGGTATACATTATTTCCCCTTGGGGAGCGGCTTAACAGGATTTTGTCCATCGTCCACCACGGGTGGCGTCGTATCTATCAGACCCTTTACGATTACCGTGCTCAGTTCGAGCTTGGGATTCGCCGCGACCAAAGTTGAATTACCATCCTTGCACTCAAGCGAATAGACGCCAAATTGATCGGCGCTGTCTCCGTCTGCTTTCGCGCTAAATGCATCGCCGAGGGATTTTCCTGCCACCGCAGCATCCTTCACAACGTCGAGAATTTTCAGTGGAAGTGCTGTGGTATCTTGCTTGTTGTCTATTTTGGTGACCATACCGTTGGCAATGTCCACGGTGATATCATTCTTAGCAAGTACACTTCCAAACTGAACGGCAAACTCTTTGCTACAATCGGGAACAATGACTGAACTGACCGTCGTCCCGCTAACCACAAGCAGCGCTTTCGGTGCATAAACTCGCAGGCCCTTTACGCTTTTATCATTCGCAGTGGGAACTACATTTACATATGCACATGCCTGCAATGCCATAATTGATGGTATCGCTAAAAGTGCGTGGAATTTGATTTGCATGTTATCCCCCTCATTACCGATTGTTTTATTCTGATCGAGACGATCTTTTCTACAACTGAAGATGTGTCCATTTTGGCGGGATGTAGAATTTTTAGTTGTCGCACACATGTGCTTGACCTGAGGTCACTTGATCACACAGTCATAACCACGACAGATATAACAACCGACAGCAAAGCCCAAACTGGATCAACCTCAGACAGCTAACGCCGGTTAGAAGAGATCCCACTGTCATGAATGAACGCCAAGTATTGCGTACCTTTCCGATGGTCGGCTTGTGCTTATTGAACAGCATTCGTCACCTCCTTCATGAGTCGTCGCAACATCGATGTCGGACCAGTCAGTTGGGGCCTGTCATGTTCAGGTGACGAAACAGGTCGTTCTTCCATAAGGTATCCGTTAGAAGCTGAGTCATCATCACGTTCCCCAGTGCGCGATAGCTTTCCCATTGGGCCTCGTCGAAAAATTGATCACCGGTCGTCTCATGGGGGAAAGATGGGTGGCTAAGCCCATAGCCTAGGACATCCTGCGGTACTCCGCAAAACAGGCGGGGCTTCATCCAGACGATGTGTCCGCAAATCTCTGGATCCCCGTCTCCGTTACGATCATCGTAGACGTTGAGTAGCAGGCAATAGGCACGCTCTTCGGGTGAAGGCGAACGACTCTCAGTCTTTCTGGCGGCAATTCGCTCACGCCATTCCGAGGCAGAACCGTTTAGAAACAATTTTGAACCCCGTTTACCGAACACTCGCTCTACGTGCTCGGCGCTCGCAACGTTAAGCGACAGACCGAGGTCGATTCGCGCCTTGCGGACGAGCAGCTCAAGGTCATCGAACGTGTAATCGGGATCGGCACCATTATCGCAAACTAGGATCGTGCGTACGTTGCGCCTGAGGAGTTCATACGCTCCACTGTTCTCGAAATGCCCCCCATCCGAAATATTCAGCCGCCCATAACTGCGGGAGTAATCTGCTGTCATCTCGTTCCAGAGATAGAAGTAAGTGCGAAACGGCTTAGTGGCGCGGTGATAAAGCCAGGTTCCAGTATTTCTTAGAATACTCACCTTGCCGCGGATCAAATCGCCTACTTCCCACCAGTATCCCAGACGAATGTTGGCGAAGGTCAGCGCCAAGGCTCCGCCCAAGGTCGTTCGTGATCCCATAGCGGATGAGGCGGCCGCACCAGAAATGGCGCAGAGTTGGCCTACGGAGAGGGACTCGACGCCGAACTCCGACAGTTCTTCCCAGGAAAAGTATTGCTGCGGCGTCATGTATCGCCCCGCATCCAAGAATATGCCTTCAGGCGCGAAGACCAGCGGCACGCCTTTGCGATCGCGCTCAAGCAATTGCGACTTCTCGCGACTCTTCGTCTCATTGAGTGTGACATTGATGAGATGGATGGGGGCTGCGCTACGCGTTCGCTGGTACACGTCAACCGGACTCTGGTCCAGTGGGT
>JADLDX010001070.1 GCA_020846515.1 Pirellulaceae bacterium | reverse complement strand
CATTCGGCTTCGTCCATATCTTGATGGCGAGAAGCGACTGGTTGATGTTCAGCAAATCATCCCTCTACCAGAGGCTAACGAGTATCAGGTTCAGATTCGCGAAAAGGAGCAGGTGGGGCGGAAAAAGAGAGCAGAGAAATTTGATGTTCGCCTGAAATTCTGGGAAGGTCTCATTGCTGTTGCTCGTAGCCGAAAGACGAGGCACGCAAATATCAAACCCGGAGCTTACCATTGGCTGGGAGCTAGCGCAGGTATCCGCGGCCTTGGCTTCAACTTTGTTGTTGTCCAGGAGTTTGGCGTTACTGAACTCTACATCGATCGTGGAGATGTTACGGAGAACAAACAGATTTTCGATCATCTGTTCGCCCAGAAAGACGCGATCGAAAGTACTTTCGGGGGGACTCTGCAATGGGAACGGCTGGATACGAAGCGAGCCTGTCGCATCAAGCATATTGTAGAGCAAGGAGGGTACCTGAGCCCCGAATCTCAATGGCCAGCGATTCACCTCGAGATGATCGAAACGATGGGGAGACTCGAAACAGCGCTAAAGCCCGGTCTGGCGACATTGGATCTTTGATTTCCGCGGGCAAGGCCTTTGGAGCGTGAATGGCTCGGACCTGAACTTTTTTGGGAGCTGGTGCCAAGGCAACCGAGCGGCAAACGCTGCCGGAACGCATCGACGGCCGCATAATTCCTAAAGACGGAGACGGTGTTTCGGAGATCCATTTTGTAGTAGTCAGCGTATCCTTCTTGGGGATTGAGTGGATCACATGGAAGGAGTCTTGCGATGGATTGGCTGGCAGGTGTGGTAACAAGTGTGGTAGTGTCGCTTGCCTCGACGAAGGCGCAGCGACTCCTAAGCCCAAAACTTAATCGGCCAACACGGTCGATGGTAAAGCGTTTTCAATGGCTGATGGCAGCACACAGAGTCCCTGTACATCAGGCGTCTCGTTTGATGGGTGTGTCAATTCCGGCCGGGGCATTTGCCTCAAACGAGGGTATTGCCCGGGTACTAACTCCAGACCGACTCGACACTCTGTGCCAGCGCCTCGCGATTAGGAGCGAATGGCTGATACGGGGCGAAGGCGAACCTCAATCGCCCTGGTCGATCGAGCGAAGCAGCTCTTGTTGGATCGACGGGCTTGGAGAAGCCAAGCTCTCGGGCGATACGACGATAGTCGTGTGTCGCAGCGAACCGATTGAGCTGGAAGACCATTTGCGGCAGGCCGGAGCCATTATCCGGCTTCGTCAGATTGGCACTTGTGGCGAAAAGGCGATCCATGCCTGCTTGCCATGTATGTCATTACAGAGCTGGAGTGTTCCATATCAACGTGACATGGCGACTCGACTCATCGTGGCATGCAACGCGTTGAAAGTCCGTATGATCGGCGTGACGATTCCAGCATCGGACTGCCAGCACATTACGGAAGGCAGAAAACTAGCGACCACCTACGCGTCAAAGTGCCACTCAATGGTGTGGCATCCCAGCGATTATGGGAATAGTCCCCGATCTGCCTGTGCAAAAAATCCTCAATGGCATCGGGATACCGTTCGGCGAATGGAAGCTGCCGGCCAGATTGGCCGACTGGTCGACTGGCAGATGCGTTTGGGAATCCATAATGAATGGGCTGACGATGCGCTACTACGAGCCGCAAGATCGTAGCCTGAGAGTGCCCCGGCAAAGAACGGTTTGTCTTTGCATGGGGCACGTCGCGTCGATACGACCGCTGTTGCCATGGTATGCGCACCACAAACTGCTGTAGCGATGAAAGAGGCAGCATCAGGCCTGACGCTGCCTCTTGTTTCTGACAGTCTACGTCGGTGTGGCTAGAATTGGCCGGTAACTTTGACGGAATACTCGCCGCAGCGTAAGGAATACGGTCGCCGTGCCGAATCATCATCGCTGCACCAAAGTCACTAGAAACGATTTGCAGGCGCTTTGCTGCGACCGGTGAACCATGAATTTCGTCGCGGTCCTTGTAAACGACATTCGTGTAGAGCGGCACATCCACCTTGTCGCATAATTACTTGTCCCGCGCCGTTTTCTTATTTACCCACACCAGCAGAAGCCCGAGGATTGCGCGGATAAGCTCAAGAATCTGTGCTACCAGAGAAGGTGCCCCAGACCCCGTCGACTGGGCGGTGGCTCTCTTGCTACGGCTATCTTGAGCGGCCAATGAAAACAAGAGTACCAGCAAAAAAGCCAAGACGGCCATGAGCTCCCGAAGGGTCAACACCCACGGCGAATGGGTTAACCGTGAGACATTGACTGAAAGATTTACAAGAATAATGAACACAATAATCGTGAAGCATAACACGCCCCAATTGCGAATCAAAACGAGAAGTTCTTGTGGTTTGATCATGATCTATCCTGCAACGGAAAAATGCCAAAACAGAAATCCAGAAAATCCGGCGGCATTGAGCTGCTGCTTTAACGAAGCTTCAAATCGTCGCCACGCCGGGGATAAACTCAATGGCCGCTGGCCCCAGAATCATTTGCCAACAAAAGAGACGCTGGTCAAGTTTTGAAAATTGGAATCGTCTAGAGTTCGATGCTGATAGTGGGGGAGCAAACGAAACGGCGACACCTCCCACCTTAACTCCTTGCTAAACTGGCGAATCGCACCAGCCTGCGAAGATATCCCTGAGTTGCGAACGTGCGTGCTGTGGGTAGATTTGTGCTAGGGTGTTTATTGGCGTTTGGCAGGAGGGGCCGTTATTGCGAACCATAGAATCGGCGCGACAGCGAAGTATACAAGCGGCCCAGCCCGCCGGGGGCGTGACGCCATCCAACCGTCAAGCCCGCTG
>JADLDX010001069.1 GCA_020846515.1 Pirellulaceae bacterium | reverse complement strand
TCGAGATGACGTTATACGTCCCGATGGTTTAGCGGGAACGTACTCGACGGTGGATATCAAAGCCGGTGTAACCGTGGTGGCGTTGGATGAGCAGAATGTGGTGCACTTGACCAGCGAGTTCCACTATGCCGTGGGCCGCGTCACGCTGGAAGGGGCCAGCGGGGGTATCGAAACTGGTGAGTCACCGCTCGGTTCCGCCCAGCGCGGGCTGCTCGAGGAATTGGGCATCATCGGTGCGAAATGGACATCGCTGGGAACCGTGGATCCATTTACCTCGGCCGTCCGCTCGCCTGTCGAACTTTACCTGGCGGAAGAGTTGACCTTTGTCGATACGCAACTGGAAGGCACTGAATTGATCGACCGCGTCCCTCTGCCGCTGCATGAAGCCATCGACTGCGTCATGGATGGTCGCATATCCCATGCACCAACATGTGTGGCTCTGCTGAAGATTCTTTTGCGCCAACAGAAGGCGACTTAACCATTTATGCGTTACCGCAGCACGCGTCAGTTGGTAGAAGATCTCCGCTCGGCGGGTCGCCTGATCGAAATTACGACGCCGGTTGATCCTCATTTGGAATTGGCAGAGATTCATCGACGCGTGTACGCCAGCGACGGACCGGCGTTGCTGTTCTCGAACGTTCAAGGCTGCCGCTTTCCAGTCGCCTCTAACTTGCTAGGTTCGCTCGATCGAGCGCGATGGATCTTTCGCGATACCTTCGAGAGCCTGCAACTGGCGATCCGCTGGAAAGTGCATCCCGAGGAGATATTCGCAAAACCATGGCAATTGTGGCGCGCGCCGCAACTCGGACTGCGCATGTTGCCGCGACGTACCAGCCGGCCGGCCGTCATGTCTCACCAATGTCGTCTGAGTGAGTTGCCGCAGATCGTATGTTGGCCCGATGACGGTGGCCCGTTCGTAACCCTGCCCCAGGTGCTGAGCCTGGCGCCCGATGACGCGCGATTGAGCAGCATCAATCTGGGTATGTATCGTATTCAAATGGGCGGGAACAATTATGTGCCCGATCAAGAATGTGGTCTGCATTATCAACTGCATCGCGGCATTGGCGTGCATCACTCGCGCGCCATCGAACTGAAGCGTCCCTTTCCTGTCAACGTCACCGTTGGCGGCACGCCTTCGATGACGGTCGCCGCTGTGATGCCTTTGCCCGAGGGCATGAGCGAACTTGGATTCGCGGGCGCGTTGGCCGGCGGCCGCATTCCTCTGTATTACCCCAGTCGGCAGTCGTTGGTGACCAACGCGTTTGCTCCTCTGTATGCCGATGCCGATTTTGCGATCGTGGGTAGCGTGGATCCGACCCAACTCAAGCCAGAAGGTCCGTTTGGCGACCACTTGGGATATTATGCGCGCGTGCATGATTTCCCTTTATTGAACGTGACCCAAGTCTGGCATCGGCCCGATGCCGTGTGGCCGATGACGGTCGTCGGTCGCCCGCCGCAAGAGGATACCGTCTTCGGCGAATTGATTCATGAGTTGACCGGGCCTGTTATACCCACGGTATTGCCTGGCGTTCGGGCAGTACATGCCGTGGATGCCGCGGGTGTCCATCCTTTATTGCTGGCCATCGGCAGTGAACGCTACACGCCTTATGCTCGACCTGGCCGCCCCCAAGAGCTCTTAACACAAGCCTCCGCCATTTTAGGTCAGGGGCAATTGTCGTTGGCCAAGTATCTGTGGATCACGGATCTGCCTGATGATTCGCCGGTGAAGATTCACGATGTCGAAGCTTTCTTGGCGTACATGCTTGCGCGGGTTGATTGGCGGAGTGATCTGCATTTCCACACGCGTACCACGATTGATACGCTCGACTATTCCGGCGATGGATTAAACGCTGGCTCCAAACTGGTCGTGGCGGCGACTGGTAAACCGCGGCGCGAGTTGCCTACGATAGTGCCCGAGTCATTAACCTTGCCAGCTGGCTGGCGTCATCCACACGTGGCGCTGCCAGGGGTGCTGTGCGTTGAAGCCGACCGCGTTCCCGCCCAAGAGCCGGCGACTCAGCCTGCCTGGCAACAAGCCTGCGATCGCCTGGATCCACGAGCCGAGCTATCAGCTTTTCCGTTGGTGGTGTTATGCGATGACGCTGCCTTCGCCAGTCGCTCGATCAACAACTTTGTGTGGGTCACGTTCACGCGCAGCAATCCGGCGGTGGATGTTTACGGGTTCGGAGCATCGATGATTGACAAGCACTTTGCGGTCAGTGGCAGTTTGGTCATCGATGCGCGCGTTAAACCGCATCACGCACCGCCTTTGATCGAAGATCCGCACGTGTCTGCTAAGGTCGATGCACTGGCCGCCCAGAACTTGCCTGTCTCGAAGTATCTGTAGACGAATCGCGAAGCGATCGGAGCTCACCGTCGGCCTTGTGCCGGCCTTGTGCCGGCGGAGGGCTGGCTCCGCGAACATTCTTGTTCATGCTGAAGACTTGCACCTGAGGTGGCCATGGAGGATCATACGACACAGGCAGGAGCGAACCAGGGCATGCATGCCAGCCCTCAAAATAGTTGATCTGTAAAGTATTCCCAATACCTTCGGACGGTGTAATGCCGGTCGCTATGTCGTCGAAGCATGTCTTGAGTTTCAGGCCAATCGCGAGT
>JADLDX010001068.1 GCA_020846515.1 Pirellulaceae bacterium | reverse complement strand
TCGACCCTCCCGGGCGCTGCGCGGGGCGGGTTAGTTCGGCTGCTGCGCAGCCGAAGAAGAAACGCGAGTGGCCCGCAGGCGATTGCGTAGGTGATTACGTAGACTGTGAGGTAAGGCCAAAAGAATGGGGATCGCGGCTAAGTACCAACGGTCCGTCAATGCGATGGCGGACTCTGGAGTGGACGAAGGTTCGGCAGACTGGTCCTCATCTGTTGATACCGGCATTGTTATTGGCGGTTGATAGTCAACGGGCAAGCGGATCGATGCCTTGGGCGAGCCGGCAAAGGCACTGATGTCCTTGGCGGAAAGTGGCGCGATGTTGGCGGTGGCGATCGAAGGAGTCGGCGCGAAAGGTGTCGACCAACTCTTGCCACTGGGTTGAATCCACGGGATCGGTGCCAGAGTTGGGCGACTGGATGGCCCAATGACTGCCGTGGTCATGGGGACTGTCAGTTGCAACAATCCAGTCCAGCCGTACCGCACGCTACTGGCGGATGAAATGGTGAAAGCGACAGTCCGAAGAGCTGAAGCCGGTAGGTCGCGTGGTTCGCGCAACAAAACCAACTGTTCGCTACTGGACGATAAAGTTTCGGTGTCTATCGAAACCGGGCTGGATGCTAGGGGACGCTCACTATTGAGTGACGTTAATGGCATCGTGGTCGATGGTGGAGCGGGAGTGTGTACCAATAGTTGCTTGGATGGTGCAATCTGTTCGCCCTGCGTTGGTGTCGGTTCGCCTTCGCTGATGGTCAGTTGCCGAACGGGTGCCACACGCGGTCGATCGGCTTCCGCTGTACTGGTACTGTTCATTTCGAAGTTACTGAAACCGCCAGCATTGGTAAGACTGGAACCTGGCGTTGGTGGCGGGGTGATCTCAGGCAAAAGAGCCGGTCGAACAGTCCACGTGTTGGATGGAGTCGGCGAATAGTTATGCTCGCCCCCGTTTGAGCGAACGATACCTGATTGAGGTGTCATCGACGTGGTAGGCGTCGACACGATCGGAGCCAGCGCCGCTGGCGGCGGATCAACCTTACCGATGGAACGATCTTGGGTGAATTCGAACCTTACAAAATTGAGTTCATCTCCACCCGAGGCATACGCGTCGAAGGTGATACTGTTGGTCAGAGCTTGATCAAGGAAATGGTCGCGATGCGTTAGGTTGAGTTGCGAGTCGAAGCTGTAAGCGGACTTATGTTCCAGACACTGTACCGTGTCGAGGCTGGACTTACTCTCTTCGTTATCGAGCACACGGCATACTAGGATAGGCAGCTGAGCGTTGTTGGTCGTAATTGCTTGACTGGACTGAATCGCATGCCAGGGCGAAGTCTCTATCAGCGCTGTGTCCAATTCGGATATATAAAGTGGTTGAACCGTGATTAGGGGTGCGAGATCGCTGGCCAAATACGCACGCTCCTCGAGTCGCTCCATGCCGCTCAGGCGTGTGGTTTTCAAAGTCGCCGCAGGCCGACGATGGCGTGAGCTTTGGTGAGCTGAACTCTGGTGAGCTGAATTGTGGTGGCCGAGCCAGGGCAGTTGCCTGTTGTTCATAGTCCGACCTCTAAGCGATGCAGTGTCGCTGTCTCGGGCTCGCTGAGTGAACTTCGCTCAATTTGACCGAGCAAGTCCTTGAGTTGTTGTTGGGTGGCTTGAGTGTTGTTGTTGTTGTTGTTGTCTGAAAGATCCGTCTTCTGCAATTGCAACTGGGCTTGGAGTAAGTTGGACAGCGTTTCGGCTAGCATCAATTGATTGTCAGTGGTCAAGTTTGGTTGCAAGGTCTGATAACTATGACTGGCCTGCTCGAAATTTGCGACGGCTGCGAGCCAATTATGTAATTTACTCTCCAGTTTGCCCAACCCATTATAAGACAGCGCCAGATCAAGGGTATGTTCGCGTCGATCTGGAAATCGCTCGGTGAGCGATTGTTTCGTGCCAATAGCGGCTTGAAATTGTCGACGCGCCTGGTCGCTATCGCCTGATCGCCAAAGCAAGACGGCGTAGTTGTGCTGGCTAGCGGCCAGACGTTGAGCCCAGGGCAACGGTGGCTGAAGGTTCTGCCTGTCGTTAGGCAACTGGCTCTGCGTCGGATTCAGTTCCAAGTTCTCGCTGTGCATCGCCACCGCGGATTGGCTGATGGTCAAAGCGGTTTTGAGATCTGTGCTAGCCAGAAGCAACGCGCGCTGGTCTAGCACTGTGGCCAATTCGGAACGAGTATGTTGCGCGGTAAATGCGGGAGTAGTCTGCTTGTCTGGCAGAACTTGATTTGGGTGTTGAGTGGACGATTCGGATCGGGCGAGCAGTTGGCGATAGAGCGATTCAGCTTCGTCCAACGCAGTGGCTTCGGCGGGGCCATCGTCAACCAGTTGATAAGCTCGCGCGAGATTGACATGGATGGCGGCGCGGGTCTCGAGCTGCTCAGATGCAACCGAGGTCGATGGGCTGGCGTTGGCCAGGCACGCTTGGGCGGATTGCAATTGTGTAACTGCATCGAGGGCTCTGTTATTTCGGAGCAGGACGACGGCTAGATCGTTGTGGAGGGTGGCCATGCGTAGAGGCAGAGTGGAGTCCTGTTGATCTAACCGGCGGAGATCATCGATGGCTTGTTGATAGACCACCAGCGACTGGGCGGTATCTCCGTAGCTGGCCAACGCCGCAGCCAGGCCGGCACGAGCTGCGGCGATATCGCTGGCCAGGTTGGGATCGGTCGCCGACTTTTGCAGAAACGCTTGATAGTAGTCGATCGTTTCGGCCAGCATTTGAGCGTGGATCGCTTCGGCGCCGGGGATATCGGCCAAACGATGGACCAATGACTTCTGCCAGTGTTCGACCAGGTTTCGGCCGTGCCAGTAGTTGTTGTCTGCGGTGGCCAGATGGAGTTGTGATTGCTGACGAGCCGTAGCCAGCTCACGCTGACTCCAGAGTACTTGCGCGGCACCGGCGACGATGGCTATGCCGGTCGTGCAAAAGCCG
>JADLDX010001067.1 GCA_020846515.1 Pirellulaceae bacterium | reverse complement strand
TTTCAGAAGCGGAACGGCGCAAGCCGTCCGGTATATCCCGGTAGTTATAGGAACCGGAGGGCTTGCGCCCAACCGCTACAAATGCCGTATAGGAACCGGAGGGCTTGCGCCCAACCGCTACAAATGCGTTGCCAGGCAGGGGTGGGGTCAATCCACGAACAGCAGTTCATTGCTCATAAGCAGCACCTGCGCCAGTTGTTCAAGCGTTGCGGACTTTACAAACTCACTGGCCAATGTCAGTTCTTCCGGGCTGGGTTGACGACCATGCACGCGTCGATACAGTTCGACGACTTCCTCTGTGACTTCTTCTAATGCGATATCTGTTACGGTGACAACTTTCGCGGTGTCGTCGCGGCTGCCAGTCTTCTGAACCAAGCTCGCCAGAGCGCGACTACGCGCGAGGACAAAGCTGGAGTTCATGGCGAACAGCGCTTGCTGAGGTACGGTGGTCGCTGTCCGCCGCGGGGTCGACGTATCGGCGTTCGCAAAGTCAAAGGTCTGTACCTCTGCGGGTATGTTTTGGCGTTCCACGAAGGCATAGACGGTTCGTCGATGGTTGTTCGGATCGGTGACAACCCGTGGTCGACCATACATGGTGGTGTCCAGTTCGCCACTGGTGAGCAGCAGCGTATCGCGCATTTGTTCCCAATCCAAGCGACGTCGGTTGGCATGCCACAGCCATTTGTTATCCGGATCAAGAGCCAATTGCTGGCTTGCCCACTCGGCGCCGGGTAGTTGTGACGCTCGTTGATAGGCCTGGGAGGACATGATCAGTTCATGCAAGGCCTTGGTGTGCCAATCATGTTGCATCAGATAGTTAGCCAAATAGTCCAGGAGTTTATGGTGTAGCGGGCGTTTGGTTTGCAGACCGAAATCGCTGGGAGTATCGACCAGTGGTTCACCGAAGTGGTGCATCCATACTCGATTGACCCAGACGCGCGCGGTCAGTGGATTGTTCGCGTTGGTGAGGGCACGGGCCAGGTCCAATCGCCCGCTCCCGTTTTCAAAAGTAGGTGGTTCACCGCGCGTGAGGGCAGTCAGGAAACGTCGTGGCACGGGCGCACCTCGCTGACCTGGGTCACCGCGTTGAAAGATGACTGGATCGTAGAGTGCTTCGTTATCGACCAGCACCATCGCGCGGGCGGCGGCTCCGGAATGTTTGACAGAAATCGCGTCCAGTTCGCCCAACAGGCCGCGATATTTGTCACCAGGAGTACGTGACAAGTAATTGGCCACTTCTTCCTTCGGGAACCACACCGGACTGTCTCGCTCCGTCAGCAGCTTGGCCAACGGTTCAATAGCCTGTTCGGAACTGCTGGCTCGATTGGCTATGAAAGTTTGCTTCCAGCAATCAACGATTAAATTGCCATAGGTTTTCGCGACCTCGGCGGCTGTTTTGGGTTGAGCGTCTACCAAGGCTTGGACGACGCTAGGATGCACACCTCGAGCCAACCATGCCTCACTTCTGATTCGTGGCTCGCGCATCAAGTCATACCAGGCACCAAAAATTGGGTCGTCTGGAAACGCGCGCCGCGCGATCAACTGACGCCACCGTTTGGTGATCTGTGGCCGCAGTTGTTCCGGAGTCAGGGAGAGAAAGAAAATGGCGGTCTCAGCCACATCAGGTTCCGTCGTGGCCACATGCACCAAGTAGTCGGCCGTTCGCTCGCGAGCCGTTTGTAACTGCGCTTCGTAATGTGACAATTGCTGTTGAGTGACTTCGGCAAGTTTGGCTGCGAACTCAGTTTCGAAGGCTTGCCCCTGTTCTGTCACAGGTTCGATGCGCGGTCGATCGTAGGGTTCAATACAACTGGCAAAGACACCGTACAGCGAGTAATAGTCGGCAGTGGGAATTGGGTCGAATTTGTGGTCGTGGCATCGAGCACAACTGACGGTCAAGCCCAACAGTCCGCGCGATACGACATCGATCTGGTCATCGATTACATCATGCAAATTCCGATCGAACATACGGCCCAAGGTTAGCAAACCCATGGCAGCCAGGGCTGGCGAGTCAGTGGGTAGGTTGAGTTGGTCGGCTGCTAATTGTTGATGGATAAACTGATCGTAAGGCAGATCATCATTGAAGGCGCGAATCACATAGTCGCGATAGGTATACGCAAATGGACGAACACGAGCATCTCCATACATCAGTACACCGTCTTTGGCGTCCGAGTAACGCGCGACATCCAACCAATGTCGGCCCCAACGTTCTCCGTAACGCGGCGAAGCAAGCAGTTCTTGAACCAATTTCGGGAATGCCTCGCGTGGTGTGGCCAGTTGTTGGCTTGTCGGCGGCAATCCATGCAAATCGAAAGTGGCGCGTCGAATCAACGTCGGCATATCTGCCGGTGGGGTGGCCATGAAACCCCGTTGCAATAATTGTTGATCAATCAAGTGATCGATCGGGTGAGACGCAGACGAATCGGTGTCCCATAGCGGTGCGACGATAGGCTGAAAGGCCCAGTGGGACTGAGCTCGATCGTCGATTTCCGTCTTCATCGTCTGACCGCCACGTGGATCGAAAGCTCCTTGGCGAATCCACGTAGTGAGGTCATCCAGTTCACGTTGGCTCAGTTTGCCGCCCGAGTCTTCCGGAGGCATTTTGAGTTTTTCATCACGATAGGAAACGGCGACCATCAGTAGGCTGGCCGAAGGGTCATGAGGCACAATGGCTGGTCCACGTTCCCCGCCGCGCTGCCAACCGCCCTTAGTGTCCAGTCGCAGTTTGGCCGATGCTTCATCCGGGCCATGGCATTGGTAACAATGTTTTGCCAATAGAGGTCGAATCGATTTCTCAAACAGATCCGCAACCTCATCGGCTTGTACGCTGGTCGAGAACATCAGGACAAGCAACAGAGTCAGGCCGCGCCAACTCATATGGTAGGTCTCGTAAAGAGGTGTGGGGTGGGGAGCTTATAGTGTACCGTGGGGCACGTGCCGCCCAAACTCAACATTTCTCTTACCATTTTCCAAAATCGAATTTGAACTTTCTTTCGGCC
>JADLDX010001066.1 GCA_020846515.1 Pirellulaceae bacterium | reverse complement strand
TACTTAAATCCTATTTGGACCACGGATTTCACAGATGGCACTGATCAAGATTTATATCCGTGTCATCCGTGCTATCCGTGGTTCAATTCTGATCCTGTCTTGGACCGATGGTCACGTCCCTGTTACGCGGCGGGAACCGTGAATGCCTCGCTTACTTAAATCCTATTTGGACCGCGGATTTCACGGATCGCACTGATGAAGATTTATATCCGTGTCATCCGTGCTATCCGTGGTTCAATTCTGATCCTGTCTTGGACCGATGGTCATGTCCCTGCTACGCGGCGAGAACCGTGAATGCCTCGCTTACTTAAATCCTATTTGGACCACGGATTTCACAGATGGCACTGATCAAGATTTATATCCGTGTCATCCGTGCTATCCGTGGTTCAATTCTGATCCTGTTTTGGATCGATGGTCGCGTACCCTGCTACGCGGCAAAAAAGCGTGATCTTTACAGCTTCAGACGCTGACCTCTGAGGACAGCAGGTTATCGATGGAAGGCCAGGCGACGTCGCAGCGTGTGTGCAGTCGTTCGGCCAGTTTAAAGACATCGGCATTTGGACGCCAAAAAGCACTGATTAACGCTGGTAGATTCAGTTCGTTGGCGTCGCACACGGCCACAGGTTCTTCACCGAATTGCGCAGGCACGATCGTGCAGGCTTCGACCATATCCAGTTGTTCCAGGCGGGGCCGGATATCGCTTAACTGCGAGGCGGTTACGCCCAATAGCCGATACAATCGACCTCCCCGCAGTGCCGCAGGCGGTACCAGCGATTCAACATCTTGCAGCACGATGCTCCGAGTGCTGGAAGATAAGTCTACAGACGCAACCACAGGCGCAATACCCGCTTCGCGCATCAATCGACTGACCATATCGGTTGACAGACGCAGCAAGTGTTCCAGGCTGAGCATACCGCTGGCGACGTCTTGTCCGCTCTTATCACCTGCGAAAGAATTGAAGCAACGACCAACGACATATCGTTGCAAGGTTGTATCCAAAGTTGAATGGACGCGCTGAAGCATATGACGCCAGCCGACAGGCACATGCGATTGTTCCAGCGTGATACTCTCGCTGGCACCACGCATTTTCTGCTCTGCTTGTAGCGAGCCAGACCAGTTGACCAACGTACCGGCAAACTGTTCGATCTGCGGTTGCGACTGTTGTAGCTGCTGCATGAAGCGATCGGAAAGTTGCTTGATATAGTATCGCAGCGCACCGGCATCGGCAGGCGCTAACGCTTCACGCTCTGGCGTATCTTCGTCGGCCATTTTCCGCAATTCGGATTCCGGACCTGTGCTCAGCTCTAACATGCGTTCGACTGTTCGCAGCATAATTCGCTGCAACAGTTTCCAAGAAATGTAGGAGGGACGCATATGACCGGCCAGCCATTCACGGCAAGTGCGCAGATCGCGTTCGAGTTGTAGTCGAGTTGTCTCTGAACTCTGCGAAATTCGATTGCGAAACGGGTTTGGCCCGACATTGGCATCGCCTGGCCCGGCTTCTGTATCGGTAGTTAGCTTGAGCAGACGCAAGCACTCGGCGGACAAATGTTCCACGATGGCAGCCGTTTGATTCTGCGACCAGCCGACGGCCTGGCTGGTATTCTCGAGATTGCCTTGCAAATTGAGCCCACTGGTTACGCAGGCATGCCAACGAGCGATGGCTTGGGCACAACAAACGCGCGCGACTTGTGCAGGCTGTAAGTCGTTGCCCAATTGAACCAATGAACTACGAGCGGCACGCAGCCAACTACGCGGTTTGGCCGAATGGTGTGAACTTTGAGCGTGACGGGCGGCGTCCAAGGTGGGACCCACCAGCGTATGGCTGTCCACCCACAGCGACTCGGTCAAGTCCTCGATCGTATTCTCAGCATCATCCGCATTTCCATGAATGCCACCATCGACCAGCGTCAGCCAATCGAATGGTCGCGAGCTACCGCTCTTGAACGAATTCTGTGGGCCAACCGGTGGAATGAAATTGCCACTCTCCATTTGCGCATCGATTTCACACAGCGTCGCCAACGCAGCCGCAGCCGGCAAACAACTCTGACCGCCGGTCGTTGTCGCTATAGATGCCGTGGCCATCAGGAAGTAGTCATGGCAATTGAGCTGAGCCAAAATCCTGCGCACGATGCGGCCCACGTCCGCCATAATCGCACTGCCCGTACCGCCATGCAGCGATCCACAGAGATAAACGCGAATCGGTTGCGCTTCAAGTCCTTCGAGCGATTGACGCGATGCCAACAACTTCTTCAATTGGTCGTAGATTCGGTGTTGTACGTCTACCAAGTGATCGACCAGGGTCAGCATGGCCAACGGTCGTACGCCTTCGGTCTTTTGCGTACGCGGAATGTTGTACAACCAGCGACGCGAAATCGCATTGAACCGATCATCCGCTCGTTCGCGATAGTCCTGCGGTCGGAACAACTTCAAATGACAAACATTTCGATAGTCGATATTGCCAGGCAGTCGCGTATTGCAAACTTCGCTTAACAAATCGAAATCGGTGTCGATGGCCAGCCATTGATGATCAGCCGACCTACGGCGGTTATCGACCTTTTGATCGAGCAAGTTGCGCAGGCGAGTCAGCACCGAACAACCAATTCCGCCCAGACCAATGTACATACAGAGAGGCGCTTGCCAGCCTTCGGCTGAATCGGCCGTCGGCAACGGTGGCATGACTGCCAGCCCACCCAAGAGCGCCGGTGACGTGCAGGTCGATGTGCCTTTGCTAGAATCATAGCCTGAGCCATCATAGCGACCGTCATTACGATTATCGTTGCCATGTTCATCACGGCTGTCGCGTTGGTCCTGGCGAGCGTCTGGCTTTGATTCTCCGCGACCGTCCGGCTGCGACTGGCCACGAGCGTCTGCATCACCTTCGTTGGCTCGCGCTTTGGCGGCGTACTTTTCATGAGTGCCGCTATTGCGCAGCTCTTCGACGAACGCGCGGCAGCTGTTGTATCTGTCCAGGGGATGCTTGGCCAGGGCTCGGGCCACCACGCGACGATCTGCAGGCGGTAGCGGTTCCAAATTTGGTGCTTGATGCAAATGCTGACGCGCTAATTCGCCGGCAGTTTTGCCATCAAATGGTAGGCGACCGGTGAGCATTTCCTGGTAAACGACCGCCAGCGAATATAGATCGCTCAATCGATCCGGACGGCCATCGAACAGCTCTGGCGCTGCATGCGTTGGCGTTAGACCACTGACGATCGACACGTTGGGATCGTGTAGGTCCTTGATCAAACCAAAGTCGGCGACCTTGATTCGATCAGCCATGATCAGCAGGTTGCCAGGCTTGACGTCCAAGTGTTGCAGATCATGTTTTTGTGATAGATAGTCCAGCGCATCGGCAGCATCGCGCAGGAAATCCAGCAACTGATCGCGCGGCACACCCTGCATCTGACGACGGCGCGCCGCATGGTAGCAGTCCATAAGACTGCTCTCAGCCAACTCGGTCACAATGATCAATTGACCATTGACGATTTCGATACGTTCCAGCGACAACAGTAGTGGATGGTGAACTTGTCGAATGCGTTGGAGCGAACGCAATTCACTACTGGCCCGCTGCTCGTCCAGTGTGCCGTAGACCAGTTTGACAGCTTTTTTCAGTCCGCCGGGCGCATCGGCTGACCAAACTTCGCCGTACCCGCCCGCGCCCAGGCGTTGGCGGAGTATGTATCCGGGAATCGGCTCGAAGCCGGCTCGAATTACTGAGGGAGTGGACATGGAATGGGCACCAACCATGGGGCAGTTTGCATGAAACTAGGGGAAGGCAAAATTCAGTTGCGAACAGGGGGAGCCTGGAACGGATGAGGTTGCGATAGCATCACAGCCTCCGGTGGGAATCCTGCTCCCAAGTTGTCATGTCCGTGTCCCAGTCCCTGTCCCAGTCCCTGTGCCGGTCCCTGCCCCTGTAAATGGAGCATCGACATAGACACAGCGGCTGTGACGAATCCGGGTTGGCTCATCGATACCTCAGGCATCGCAGGTGCCGGTATGCTGGGACGATTAAACGCGCCCACTGGTTCGCTTTGGCTAGCGATCGCAGGCGCAGGTTGACTTTGTTGGCTAGCCACGTCGACTGGTACATCGGACTTGGAACCGGTCGATACCGACGCAGGCACAGCCGATCCGGAACTAGCCACACCGACATGAGCAGCCGACGATGATCCGGATGGGGTGGCTTGAGCCACGCTACTGACGGGAGCAATACCCGTGTTGTTGGCAATCAAGTTTCCGAAATAGTTTCGGCAAGCATGCTGCAGATAATCGAAACGCAGATCCAACGGCTCATTCATGTAAGCGCAATACGCGCGCACTTGCACTAGCAGATCTCGGGCATAACAACGTCGCAAAGGGCGACCAACCCGATGGAACGCTTCCTTGATCAATTGCTGGACAACTTCTGGTCGCCACGGCAAACCGAACGATTGGCATGCGCGACGGAACAACTCAGTGAACTCGGCTTCGCAGGGATTGGTGATTTCAATCTTGAACGGAACGCGCCGTAAAAACGCCTCGTCCACCAGATCGTGTGGTTGCAGATTCGTGGAGAACAAAATGATCTGTTCAAATGGAACGACGATTTTCTTCCCGGTAGGCAAAGTCAAGAAGTCTTGTCGATTCTCGAGCGGCACGATCCAACGGTTTAGTAATTCTTCGGGTGCGACGCGTTGGCGACCGAAGTCATCGACCAGCAGACTTCCGCAGTTACTTTTCAATTGCAACGGCGCCTCGCAGATATTGCTGCGCGAGTCGTGGCGAATTTCCAAGTTGTCCAAGGTCAACTCACCACCGACGACCACCGTAGGACGCTGGATACGTATCCAGCGACGGTCGAAGTCTTGCATTTGAAAGACCGCTGAATTTTCGAGACTATTACCGTGCATGCCGCCAGGTTGATTTGGACTTGGCACGTTGCGATCGGCCATCTTGTGATAGGCTGGATCAAACAGTTTGATGATCATGCCGTCATCGATGATGGCGTGCGGTATCCAGACGCTCTCACCGCGCAAAGCCGTTAAGCACTTAGCCAGCGTGGTTTTACCATTGCCGGGAGGGCCGTACAAAAAGATGCCACCGTTCCCATTGACGGCTGGTCCCAAGAAGTCCAGCCACTGACGTTCGAAGGTGATATCCGATAAGGCCTTAATCAGTTGCTCGCGTCGAATCGGTTCGAACTGCGAGGCTTGAGCTTCGACCGAGACGATATAGTCGTTTAGCGGCACGGGAGCCGGGCCGACATAAGTAAATGATTTGCGGTGCGCGATCGCACGGCTCTGACCGTTCTCAGTCAAGCTGTAGTAGAAGTCGTTCAGGGGCGCAGATCGGGCATGGGCCACAATCTGTCGAGCTCGCAGGGCGCCCAGTTGTTGATCGAGGATCCCGAACGGCAAGCCCAGGCGTTCTGCGATCTTGCGACCGCTGGATGTGCCCACGGCCAGCAGAACCTGGCAGATCAACGATTCCACCAACGATTCGCTCAGTCCGGCGTCCTCCAGACTGGTAGGCTCGGGTGGCCAATACTGATCTTCACTCAACACGCCTGGTAGCGATCGAGCGGCGAGCGTGGCGGAATTGCGTAGGATGTTGGAAGCCGATAGGTTCATAAAACTGCTCTGCTTTTCCTGCCATTAGCGGCGGGAGGCATGGAATGAAGTGATGGGTCATGCCCTTGGGAAATCCACTGGGCAATTTCACACTTCCGAAAGAGTAGGGCGCACATAACGATCTCGGATTAGGGCGACCCGGAAGTCGATAAATATGTACTATTGTCCCAGCCACCCTGACGATTGCAGCAAATGTACGGCATACAACAACCAGGCATGCAGGCGTGCCACAACACCCGCGCACTGTCGATACACATCCTGCGCGACATTCAGAACTCGTTTTAGAAAATCTTTGGCATTTCTAACTGCAGCGCACAAAGTGTGGTCTACATTACATGAGCGTTTCGTGCAGTTCCCACAGAGTCCGTCGACAGCGAGATGATTCGTTACTCCGAGTAAAACGAGAATCATGCAATCTCCAATGCCATGTGAATACAGCAGCCCGGTTTCTCGCATAGAAACCCAACCCGGCGAAGAAGCCGTGTGGATGCTGCTGCGTACCGGTGGCAGCGACGCAGACCAGCGCGAAATCCTGGTCGACCCAGTCCCGTTTTCCGTCGGGCGCCAACCGGGTTGCTGCTTGCAATTAAACTATCGAACCATCTCTGGTCACCATGCCGACTTACAACTGGATCGCAACCAATTGTGGGTTGTCGATCGCAAGAGTACCAATGGTACCTATGTCAATGGTCGACGAATCTCCGAACCCACACCGCTGCGCGAAGAGGACCTGGTCCAGTTCGCAGACGTAGCTATGCGCGTCAAATGCGATGTGCGCCGGACAACCTGCCATACACTCCAAGAAGATGTTTGCGACCAGGCACTGGCCTTGGTCCAATTTGATCGCTTGATGGAGAACCGCTTGGTCACTCCGTTCTATCAGCCGATCGTAGACATATTTAGTGGTCGTGCACTCGGTTATGAAGTCCTAGCGCGCAGTCGCGTGTTTGGTATGGAATCCTGTGCTGCCATGTTCAACGCCGCCGCGCGCCTGAACATGGAAGTGGAATTGAGCCGTATGCTGCGCTGGGAAGGTGTTCGCGAAGGTCTCAACCTGCCGGCCGAAGCTTGGTTGTTCGTCAATACTCATCCCTTCGAAATCTCGCGGGACGGTTTGGTTGAGTCGATGGCACAGGTGCGACAACTGAGCCAAGAAGCTCGCATCATCCTTGAAATCCATGAAGCCGCAGTGACTGACCCAGCTGAGATGCGCACCCTGCGCGCTCAACTACGCGAATTGAATATTGGTGTGGCCTATGACGACTTCTGCGCAGGCCAAACGCGACTGGGCGAATTGGTTGAAGCTCCACCAGACTATCTCAAGTTCGACATGTCGATGATCCGTCGCATTGACCAAGCGCCTAGTGAACGTCAACGTATGTTGGGTTCGCTAGTGAAGATGGTTCGTGAACTGGGGATCGCGCCGCTGGCGGAAGGTATCGAAACTGCCGCAGAGGCCAATACCTGCCGCGAACTGGGCTTCTCCACGGCTCAAGGCTTCTACTTCGGCGCACCTGCGCCGCTACGACAGTATTCGCCGCTGCAATAGGCCGACGAGTCCGAACAATCGTTACGGACGACCGTCTCACTTGGCATAGTTTCGCCAGAGTTCCGCTCCTGCCGAACTTTCATAGCTGTTCAGGTCGATTCAGCAGTTGCGCCGAATGACCCTACCAAAATAGCAGCTTAGAAAGGCAGGCGCTATGCCATTGATCGCGCCCCTTGCCAAGACTCTCAACAGTGCACATGCCAGTTTGGCTATGCAGCCAACCGCCGCTGCCAACTCTTCATCGACGTTGATTGCAGACGCCGCGCGGAGCCTGCGCGCGGATCATGCCCATGACGCCCTGATGCCTTGGGGATTGCTGACATGGACGGAGTTTGTAACGTCCAGCTCCAGTGCCCCCACACGCGTGGTGCGAGCAAATGAACGGCTGATATCGCGTTCTGTCGAGCGAATGCCGGGAGCCGCTTTGGCCTGGTTGCATCGACAACGTTTTTATCCAGCCCAGTGGCGTAAGCTGGCCGCGCCGGCCCTGCAAGAGTCTATAGCGCATCAACAGTTGAGCCTCAAGTGGATTGGCTGGGAACGCTCCTTGCCACGGATGTATTTGCCGGTCGGTTTGCTGACCCGCATGATTCAAGATGCTATTCAGTGTATCGCCAACAGCATATCCCGCGATGCAAGGCAACGCGCAGATTTGAGCCTGAGCGTTGTCTGGCAAGTCAGCACGCAGCAGGCTTGGGAACTGATCATCGAACATCCGTTCTGCGAGATCCCCCCTGCAACAATGGCCGCGCTGAACGCACCCCGGAATGAAGAATCGCATAGGACCGATAACGATCCGTATCAACGCATCCAAAGACAACTCAAAACCCTGGGCGGTTGGCTGACCGCTCATCAACGATTGGGTGGTGGGGCTGGTGTGCGATTCAGCCTGCCGGTCGACCAGCCGCAGACCTTGGTGCGCAGTTGGTTGGAGCATAGTGCTCACTCGATGTCGCACGAGGTCTCTGAAGATCAATTAGTAGCCATGCATATTATCGGAAGACGTTCGCGCGAGGGTGTGGAACAGTTGCATGCCGCCGATGCTCGACTCCAATCGCTGGCTCGGCCAGGCGATTTTGTCTATCGCGTCGGCTACGGCCGTTGGCTCTGGTTGACCAGACACTCCCAACTACCAGAATTTGTTGCCCATGATGATTGGCTATCGAAACAGGTTGGGGCTTGGCCGATAGACAGTCAAACCCATGGCCATGTCATACAGCAAGTGTCCGAAGCCGTTGAGCGTTTAATGGCTATTCACATTCCGCCCCTGGATTGCCTCATGAATCGCCGCATTCGCTCACGCGCGGATCATATCATCCGTACCGAGAAGGCAGCCGCCAAACACTCGCCCCTCAATGCATCACTGGCCGACTCGGCCCAAACGCCACGCTGGCGCTACCCCATTTGAACGGAGACTTCGCGGCTACTTTGTAGACGAATCGCTCCGCGACTCGTGAAGAAGAATGCTGGTTTGTAGACGAATCGCTCCGCGACTCGTCAAAAAGAATGCTGGACACCATGGCTGCTTTGACGAGTCGCGGAGCGATTCGACTACATCTTTACGAGTCGCGGAGCGATTCGCCTACATGCTGACGAGTCGCGGAGCGACTTGTTTACGCGAGTGATTTTTGACGAGTCGCGGAGCGGCTCGTCTACGAAAACCTGCGCGCGCTCTTGACAACTGGCGGTATCGATAATTAATTTCGAATAGAGGGTAGGGGTAATCACCACCAAAGGAGGTTGCCTATGTCTGGCGAAGGTGCATCGGATACGTTAGAGCGTTTTTTTACCGGTCTAAGCGAGTATGTCTTTCACTCGCAGTTAGGCGTTGTCGACACTCAATTGGTCGACTACGTTAGCGATCTCTTAGTTCGATTTAGTCGCGTCGATACTATGCATCGCGTGCGGCAACTGGACGGTCGGCGAGCCACCGACGTGGTGTGCATGATTGCTGAGGCCGAGCAACGTTTGGGTGAGGCGAAACGCGAAGTCCATCGCCATATCGGCGACTACACGCTCTTTTGGACTGGCGTTTATCCAGAGTCATTGCGAGAACTGCAGGCCAGCGACAAGAGCGATCAGTTCATTAGTTACTGCGCCCAAGGCAAACGGGCGTATCGCATTGCCAGCGATATCGCAGCCGATGGACGGCATGTGTCCAGTGATCTCCTCAGTCGCCTGAGTGTCCACTTTGAAATGTGCGCTTATGGACTTCGCGAAATACGTCGTGAGTGGGAACGCCGCGACACCGACGGTAGCAGCGATGTCCCGTTTCTGCTGATGTAACGCATTACCGTTAAAGTCGGTCTAAACGAAACTCCGATAACGATCGTGATTACCGGACTTGCCGTCCGTAAACATCGGTTGCTAGCAAAGCACAATCGATATCACGATACACGCTGGAGTTCGCAAGTGGCTGCTCAACGAAACACACTTCGCCCATTGGCTCGCCAGAAGTTCATCAAGTCGCTCATCGCGGCATGCGCGGTCACAACGTGCCTGACGTCGGTCGGCTGTTCGTCGATGTCTGGGGGCAGTGGCTGGTGGTCAACCACTGGCAACTCGGTTTACGGGGCCAGTGCTACTGCGGCCAAAGGCGTCGGTGGCGCGTTTAAAACCATGGGAGCCACGGTAAGCAGTGGCTTCGGGAAAGCCAAAAATGCTGTCGTAGGCACATTTAAACCTGCCGACTCGGCGGTGCCTGGCGATAAAGAAGATCCGACCAGCCTGGCATCCTTGCCCGGAAAATTGTCACCCGACCTGTTCGTGATGCAAGGCGCTTTGGCCGAAGGACAAGGGCAATCTGACAAAGCGCTCGAGAGCTACAAGAAGGCCTTGGAATCAGAACCCAATAACGTCAATGCCCTGGTCAGCATGGCTCGTTTGCACGACCGTCGCGGCGACACTCAGCAGTCGGTGACCTTCTTTCAGAAGGCCATCAGCGTTAATCCCAATGACGCTTCGATCCATAACGACCTGGGACTGGCCTACTCCAAGGCAGGCAACGCTGCTGCTGCACGCGATAGCCTGAGCAAGGCTGCGGCCATGGATCCCACTAGTGTCCGAGTTCGCAACAACCTGGCCACCGTGTTGGTCGAAAACGGCCAGCCGGAAGAGGCCGTCAAACAATTGCAGCAAGTTCTGCCGCCCGCCGTCGCGCACTATAACGTGGCTTACGTGTTCGCCACGAAGCAGAATCTGCCTGCCGCCCAACAACAACTACAAGCCGCTCTGCAAATAGATCCAAATTTGCAACAAGCCCGCGATCTCTACGCACGCTTAGGTGGCAGTGGAGCTGTGGCAGGTGCCGCTAGTGCCTATCAAACCGCCAGCAACATTTACCAAAGTGTGCAAGGCATGGGCCAACAAATTACAGCCACCCCAACGAGCACGCCTAGCTTCGGTACGCCTGGCACCGTACCGGCCAGCACGTCAAGCTTCGCCACGCCTAGCTTT
The DNA here is from genome assembly GCA_020846515.1 of Pirellulaceae bacterium. Lineage (GTDB taxonomy): Bacteria > Planctomycetota > Planctomycetia > Pirellulales > Pirellulaceae > Aureliella. Next base: position 773 of record JADLDX010001066.1, on the reverse strand, counting down.
AGCCCACCCAGTGTCAGTCTGCCAACCGCCACGCAACCGCCCGCTTGGGTCAATACGCCTCCAACGATGTCAACCACCACTCCTTGAGCATCGTTCGCTTAGCGCGAGTTGATAACAACGGCAACTTAGTCACATAGCCAACCTGGTCACTCGTGATCCCTGGTTGATGGGTCTAGCGATCGATCACCAATTCGTCACACGCGGCGCAGGAGTCCGAGGCATCGCACTCGGTATGTTGGGCTCGACTAAGCACGAAGTAGGCAATTGGCATTAGGTGACTGCCTATCTTGATCGATGCTCGACCAAGCAACAGTCCCTCGTCGATCATCACCACATCATCGACCAGCCGTTTCGAGGGATCGTGCCAGTCATTGGCTGCCAACGAGTAGTCAAGTCGAAGTGGTTGGCAGTTGGAGTCGGGCACAATGATCTTAAAGTTGCCCATCCGTTTTGCCCGGCCGGTAAGGGGGTCGAGTTCTGGGCGAAAACCGCGGCAGGCTAAATCGTCCAGACTGACTTGGTGAACGGCCAGGTTGTAGCCATAAGGACAAGGACCGCTGGTGACAAACACCTTGATGTCCTGGGTGTACCCCAAGACCGCGGCGCCCACTCCTTTGTTAATGCCGTGCCATCGACCCTCCAGGGTTGCCCAATCCGGGGCCGGTCGGTGGGATAGCAAACAATCCAGTTCAAACGCACTTCTCCCCGCCAATTCCAACGCCCGCAGGCCATGGTCTTCAGGGATTCCCTCTCGCAAACTATCTATGTTCCAC
>JADLDX010001065.1 GCA_020846515.1 Pirellulaceae bacterium | reverse complement strand
TAACCAAGAGAAAGCACTGCGCTTCTATACAGAGACACTAGGGTTCGTCAAGAAGCAGGACATTCCGCTGGGGAGTCATCGCTGGCTGACGGTCGTATCCCGAGCAGACCCTGACGGCGTTGAGCTATTGCTTGAGCCCGATGAGCATCCTGCTGCCAGGCCATTTAAAGATGCGCTGCTTGAAGATGGCATCCCAGCTACATCCTTCGGAGTGGATGATGTTCAATCCGAATATGCCAGGCTCTCCGGCCTAGGTGTTCATTTTACGCAGCCACCAGTTGCTATGGGGCCGGTAACAACAGCCGTGTTGGACGATACTTGTGGAAATCTGATTCAAATCGCGCAGAAACACTGACCTTGGGCGGGAGTGACTTGACTCGAGGCCATTGCCGCTCTGCCAGGCACTTCAAACGGCGGCACCAAATACAGCTCCAACTCCAGCGGTAATGGCCATCGCCAATGCGCCCCAAAAGGTGACGCGTACTGCTGCTTTCAGCCATGGTGCGCCTCCAGCGTAAGCTCCAAAGCCACCCAGCAGTGCGAGGAAGAGAATCGAGGTGACGACGACTACAGGAATTAACGCACGTGGCGGCGTCAGCATGGCCGTCAGCAGTGGCATCGCAGCTCCGATGGCGAAGGTACCCGCCGACGCAAACGCCGCTTGCACTGGCCGTGCGCTGAGGGTATCGGAGATTCCAAGTTCATCTCGTGAATGCGCGGCTAAGGCGTCATGTTTCATCAACTGGTCGGCCACTTGGCTGGCAAGTTGGGGGTCGAGCCCGCGCTGCTCGTAAATCGCCGCCAACTCAGCTTTTTCGTGTTCTGGGTCCGCGGCCAATTCCCCACGTTCTCGTTCAATGTCGGCCTTTTCCGTGTCCGCCTGTGAACTCACCGACACGTATTCGCCCGCGGCCATCGACATGGCGCCGGCCACTAGTCCGGCCACGCCGGCGACTAGTATCTCATTGCTGGCTGTATTGGCAGCAGCCACGCCAACAACCAGGCTGGCGGTGGAAACGATTCCATCATTTGCCCCAAGCACAGCTGCTCGTAGCCAGCCGATGCGATCAGTACGGTGTAGCTCTGGATGGGGTAATCGCATTGAATAAATCTCTCAATTATGGATGAACTCGGAAATCGTTAACCGCGCGTTTCGCAGCCAAGAAAGCTCTTTGACACTTCCCACTGGGGAATAGAGCACATGCATCGCGATAAAGAAGTAGCGGATTTCACCAGTCTCGTTTCAAAATTCTCTCGATGACCTGCACACCGTGCCAGATTTTAGAATCACCAGCTGGAGTTCCAATGGCGAATCAAACGACGAACACATTCCCAAGAATCCGGGGCACACGATCATGAGTGGCAAAACAGATGAAATCAAGGGTCGCATCAAAGAGGCAGCTGGCGCGCTAACTGGCAACGACGCGTTGCGAGACGAGGGGAAAACTCAGCAAGCCGTTGGTGAAGCTAAGCAATTTGTTGAAAAGGTGGCGGAGACCGTCAAGAAAACAGTCGACGACATCACGAAAAAAGTTACGAACTAACCCGAGCTGAAAACACGAAAGAGTAGCTATGCATGGCTTTGTAAAGAACCTGGAAACTATGGTCGTGGAGAATGTCGACTTTCGACGCGTTCTTTATACGGCGAAGCACACTCAACTGGTTGTCATGTCACTTCTCCCCGCCGAAGAGATTGGCGAGGAAGTCCACAAACTCGACCAGTTTTTTCGCGTTGAGGCCGGGACGGGCGAAGTGGTGCTCGAGGGCGAAAGAACCGCAATCTCAAGTGGCTTTGCGATGGTGGTACCTGCTGGAACGAACCACAATATCATTAATACGGGTGGAGTTTCCATGAAACTGTATACGCTCTACTCGCCGCCCAATCATCGGGACGGCGTCGTACACCATACGCGAGCCGATGCAGAAGCGGATGACGAGCACTTTGTGCCGTAGCCACCGTCGCCGGACGGTGGAAGCGTTGCGTCGGATTAACGACCGCTTGGCAGCAGCCGCTTCGAGCGCATCGGCGCGACTACACCCGGTTGCTTCAATCATTCGAGCTTTGGGCTTGGTTGGTTCCAACCAAGTCCTTGAACGTATGCTGGACTTTTACTTCGAATTCTAAGTGCCTTAATCCCGAATGGGACGTGTCGGCTCGTTAGGAGGTAGGCAATGACAGCCATCGTCTTAGACAAGAGACGTTCCGCCATGGGCGCCCTTCCGCACGCTGCGGGCGTTACCTTTCGTGTCTGGGCGCCGCATGCCGATGCGGTCTATGTGACCGGCTCGTTCAACAAGTGGTCGCCCGACGCCAACGCGATGAGCAAAGAAGAGAATGGTATTTGGTTCGCAGACATCCCCGCCGCTGCCATTGGCCATGAATACCGTTATCGCATTGTCAGCGGTGACAAAGAATTCATGCGCATCGACCCCTATGCTCGCCAGGTGACCAGCTCGGTTGGAAACGCGGTTGTACACGACCCGCACTTTGACTGGGACGGTGATAATTTCCAACTGCCTCCCTGTAACGAGCTGGTCATCTATGAAATGCACCTGGGGACATTCCATGACACTCAAGACAACAAAACCAACAGTTTTGAAGAGACGCTTCAAAAGCTCGACTATCTAAAGCAGTTGGGGGTCAACGTTATTGAAGCCATGCCTTTGGCGGAATTTGGCGGCTATACATCATGGGGCTATAACCCCTCGTGCGTATTCGCTTTGGAAATGAACTATGGTGGTCCGGATGGTTTCAAAAAGTTCGTCAAGGCAGTTCATCAAGCGGGAATTGGGGTGGTTTTGGACGTCGTCTACAATCACTTCGGTCCAACGGATTTAGACCTTTGGCAGTTTGACGGCTGGAGCGAAAACGGACAGGGCGGCATCTATTTTTACAATGACTGGCGCTGCGAAACGCCGTGGGGAGCGACGCGTCCAGATTACGGTCGTGGCGAAGTTCGGCAGTTCATTCACGACAATGCCATGATGTGGCTAGATGAATATCATGTCGATGGTCTACGAATGGACATGACACTTTTTATGCACAGCGTTCGAGGCAATGGCGATCCGGGATGTAACTTGCCTGACGCATGGAGTCTCAATCAGTGGATCAATCGAGAGGTTCATGAGAAGTATCCGGGCAGGATTACCATCGCCGAAGACATGCGGACGGACGATCGAATCACCAAACCTGTAGACCAGGGCGGAGCGGGATTTAATGCACAATGGGGCGTTCAATTTGTGCATTCCGTACGGGCGGCTGTGATCGCTGCCAGCGACGATCTACGGTCGCTTGATAGTGTGCGTCAAGCGCTCGAAGGACGTTACAACGGAGACCCGTTCCAGCGAGTCGTCTATAGCGAATCACACGATGAGGTGGCCAACGGAAAAGCCCGTGTTTCTACCGAAATCGATCCTCGAAATCCGGAAAGCTGGTTCGCTCAAAAACGTTCGACTTTGGCCGCGGCCCTGGTATTTACAGCCCCGGGTATTCCCATGTTGTTTCAGGGGCAAGAATTCCTCGAAGATGGCTGGTTTCAGGATTCGGTGCCACTGGATTGGCATAAATCGGAAGAATTTAGCGGGCTGGTTCGAATGTATCGCGACCTGATCCATCTTCGTCTAAACCGCTCAGGCATGACACGAGGGCTGTGCGGAGCGGGGTTAAACACCTTTCATCAAAATCAAGCAGACAACGTTATTGCCTATCATCGTT
>JADLDX010001064.1 GCA_020846515.1 Pirellulaceae bacterium | reverse complement strand
CATCGCAAGCCGCTAGCGGGCTGCACACCGGATAGGGATCAACGACCAGGTCGACACCCTGAAAAAACTCGAACGCTTCGATACGCGAAACGGTCGCCACCAATTTCAAGCGATCCCGCTCCAAGCCTGCTTGATGAAATCGTTCTGTCACTTCCTGGCAAATCGATTCATCGGCATAAGCCGCATCGGCCAGTTGGAAATGATATTGGGGTAAGCTTGCCAGAACTTCGCACCAATGATTCAGCAAGACGGCCGTTAACTGCATCGGCGCGCAGGCGCTACCCAGGATGGCTTTGTCACTCGACTGTGCAATCGGGGCCACTGATGGCACGGTGCCTGGGGGGCGGTAACAAACGGCCGATTCCAACCGACATATTTGCTCGGTGTATGCCTGTTCGTGCAGCGGATCAATCAGCGTTTTGTCCGAAAGTATATAGTCCATGTTGGCCACACCCGACGTGCCCCAACAACCACTCCACAGCAGTTGGTTGGCCGCGGCGCGTTGAGCGAAGACCATCAGACGCGTGTGGGCGCCATGGCCTGCAGCATCAATCAACCAATCGACTTGATCGCTCTGGATTTGATTCACCAACTGGCTATCGCTCAAGTGCCGCGTATGTCGCCAAGCTTGACACGATTCGTTCAACGCCTGCAGCGACGAGTTTGACCGTAAGGCATCGCAATAGCCGACTACTTGAATGACTTGTTTGTGTACATGCGAGGCAAACGCAGATAAGCATTGCAATGTAAACGCAGAGACATCGTCCGACAGCACGATTCCCAGTTTGAGTGGCGTCGGTGATTCTGTACGTCTGGAACTCTGCGGGCGAGCATTCGTACGCAGCGAAGTCGCATGAATCGTGTGCCATTTGCGAGCTTCCTCATGCAGGCTAGCCAGGCTGGATTGTTGCTGGTAGAGAGAAGCCATCAACCAACGACTATGAAGTTGCGGCGTTGGCCGAGTCAAAGTGAGAGCGCGATGCAAGCAGAGGAATGCTTCCGTATGTCGTCCTCGAAACAGTTGAGTCGACGCTAAGCGGCTGAGTATGTCAGCGTCGTCCGGTTGGATCGTGTTGGCTTGCACCAGATTTCGCAATTCGGCGGCGTATTGCCCGAGGTGATGATGGCAAGCGGCAGCCAACACATGGGTATCTGCTTGCGGTTGCTCTAGTCCCTGAATCGCTTCCAGCGCCTGCTGGATCGCTGTTTCATCGGCCTCCCAAACACTACTGCGAGCGAACCGCTGGATGGCTTGTTCATGGCGAGGTGCGTTTTCGAAGGCGTGTCGATAAACGGCGGCTGCTTCGGCCCAATTGCCGAGCGATTCCAGCGCTCTGCCGAGATTACCCACCAGCGAGTCCGCTTGATCCAAATTCGCGGCCACTGCATCCTCTGAATTAGGACGTGGGGAGTTTATCCCATGGTCAGTCAGGTCATCCAGGGCCTGGCGATAGCAAACGATGGCTCGCGGCAAGTCACCCGCAGCCGCACAAGCATTGCCAAGGTTATTGAGCGTGCCCGGGCTGGGTTCCAAGTCATAGGCCCGCTGATAGGCTGCTGCGGCCGCTGCGTACTGCTGCGACTCAAAGAGGGCGTTGCCGAGGTTAAAATGCCCAGCCTCAACCGCGGGCGCCAACTGCGTTACCTGGGTAAACGCGTCCACCGCGGTAGGCCAGTCCTGGACCGACAGAGATTGCCATCCTCGTTCAAATTGCCAGCGAGCATTCCCCTTAGCGTCTGCGGCGTCTGTCACGTTGGGGCTAGTCGCTGGAGTGCTAGTCGCTGGAGTGCTAGTGGCTGGGGAGCTAGGTGATTGGGCAACTGGTTTCGCCGGTGAGGAGTCGTGTGGACCGCCTGGCATTGATCTTTCCCTATCGATTCTGTCACAGTATAGTGAACCCAGCCAATTTGTGCCGTGTGCATAGTTTTGGTGGGAGAAGTAGGCGTGTACTTAAGGTATCAGCGATGTTTGACTTTTTAGAGGGCATACTTTTCGAGCTCAAAGATCTACCTGGCTTATCTTTTCTACGACGATTGCATGCCATCGTGATGGTCAAGAGTTCGCGATTTCGAAATAGCATACGTGGCGTTCAGAACAAGGGAAACGATCTGGCGGAATACTCCAAGCGGGTAAAACGCATGACGCGTACCGCCAAGGGTGCCAAACGCCGAGAGGATTGACCGCCTGCGGGGTGGAGATAGTTTCGTGAGCTTTGGGATCCAATCTCCAGAAATGACTTCGATAGTGGGCAATGTATTAAAGGTAGCAAACGTTCCTTTCGTGGCCATCGGTCGAACTTGATTGGATCATCGTCAGAAAGGCGGCTCCCGAAATATGGCAAGAATTCTCAGAGCTTAGGCTGCGCCATGGGTGGGTTGGCTGGGACCTTTTTTGTTATCCTCGTGCCTAACGTTCGGTCGCCCGCTCAGTGACGCCTGGTTTTCACGTTCGAAGCACTTAGTTCACCCCCCTCAACCGATCGCTTCCCCCGATCCGCTGCAATGATAAGAGGCACCGCCTATGGCTGGCGAACGAATTCATCAAATTTTTGGTGTCTTGGAAAAAGACGTCATCTTTCGCCACATGACGTGTAGTGAGCATCTTGGTGCGCCTTATTTGTACCAAGTCGAACTGCTGAGCGAAAAGAAAGATATCTCGCCATACACCGTCGTCGGCAAGTCGATGTCGGTTGGTATCCTTCGCGACGGGCAGCCGCCCAAATATTACCACGGGTTAGTGACAGGTTTTCAGAATGAAGGCACTGCCGGTGGTTACCAACTCTACACCGCTCAACTGCGTCCGCGTCTATGGTTGCTTAAACATGCTTATGACTGTCGAATCTTCCAGCAATCCTCGGTACCGCAGATCCTGGAAGAGATCATCAAGACCAAGCATTCGATATCTGACTACAGGCTCAAACTGCAAAACACCTACCAGCCGCGCGAGTACTGCGTGCAGTATCGCGAATCTGATTTCGATTTCGTCAGTCGACTGATGGAACAGGAAGGCATCTACTACTTTTTCGAGCATCTCCAATCCAAGCATACGCTCGTGTTGTCTGACGATGTTGCGGCTCATCAACCGATTGAAGGTGACGGGCAGTTACTCTATCGGCCACCTAACGAAGTCGCAGCTTCGGATGAACATGTGTTCCAGTGGCAACATCATGTCGATTTGCATACGCGAACTTTTGTATACCGCGATTTCGATTACAACAAACCCAAAAGCTCGCTAGAGGCAAGGTCCGAATCGCGACAATCGGCAGCCAGGCTGGACACCGAGCGGTATGACTACCCCGGCGAGTACGTTGAGAGCGCTGAAGGTTCGCGTTATCTCAAGATACTCGCGTCTGGTACTGACTCATCCCATATCTACCTGCGCGGTCAAGCGCACAGTTATCGCTTGGGCGTTGGGGCCTTGTTCAAACTGGTAGATCATCCCAATCAAGAAGAAAACGGAGACTACCTGGTCGTGGCCGCAGAGTCGGCTGTTCACTCGGGTGAGATCGAACAGTTCCAGCAAGAGTCGAAGAACTTCGTCGATATCAAGTTCCGGGCCATTCCCAAAAATGTCCAGTATCGTTCGACGCGCGTGACCCCACAGCCAATTATCGCCGGTCCGCAAACCGCCACAGTCGTCGGCCAGTCGAACCAGGAGATTTGGACTGACAACTTGGGCCGAATCAAGGTTCAGTTCCATTGGGATCGCTTGGGCAAGAACGATGAAAGCAGTTCCTGCTGGATTCGCGTGGCTCAGATGTGGTCCGGCAAGAGCTGGGGCAGCATGTACATTCCACGCATCGGCCAGGAAGTCGTCGTCGAATTTATGGAGGGCGATCCAGACCGGCCGCTGGTTACAGGTAGCGTGTACAACACCGACCAGACCGTGCCCTATGATCTACCGGAAAACGAAAAGCACTGCAGCGGTATCCGATCGCGTTCCACTCCGGAAGGTGATAACCAAAGTTTTAATGAATTGCGGTTTGAGGATAAAAAAGACGAGGAACTCGTTTACCTGCACGCTGAAAAGAATTTTAAGCGAGTTGTCGAAAACAGTGACGAGACCAGCATAGGTTTCGAGAAGAAAGACCCTGGTGATCAAGTAGTCAAGGTCTTTGGAAACCAGACTTTGAACGTGGGCTGTGGCGAAAGCGACGGCAGTCAAACCGTAGAAATATACAAGAATCAAACGGAAACAATCAAAACGGGTAATCGATCGATAACGGTCGAGTCCGGAAACGATTCGCTCAAAGTAACCCAAGGCAACCTGACTATCGATATCACCGCTGGTGAGTGTTCGGTCACAGCCGGTCAGAAAATCGAACTGAAGGTGGGCTCAAGCAGTATTGTTATTGAGTCGGCCAAGATCACCCTGAAGTCGCCACAAATATCGATTGAGGCAGATATGAAAGCGGAAGTTAAGGGAGCGATGATCGATGCGAATGCGTCTGGCGTAATGAAACTTCAAGGTGGTATGGTCAAGATAAACTGAGGCTAAGTTCACCACCATGCGCATTGCATTGCACGTACAATCTGGTCCAGCCGCAGGAAGGCGAATCGTATTTCGCGCGGGACAGACAGCCAGCTTTGGTCGAACTGATTGGTCGGATTACGCTTATCCAGACGATCGGACCATGGCCGATGTACACTTTGAACTTCACTTCGATGGCCAGGGTTGTCTGCTGCGAGGACTGGCCGCAAATGCACAAACGTTGGTCAATGGTCAAGTTGTTGAACAAGCCGTATTAAAACACGGTGATCTCATTCTGGCGGGGCAAAGTACGTTTCAAGTATTGATGGACAATGCAGCCTTCGAAACTGCGATCCCACTGGCCAGCGCAGTCGCCCTGGCCGCGACACCTGACAAAGTGGAAGATCTGCCGAAACTCGCCCGACAGTTCGGCTTGTCGCCGGAAGGTATTGTAGTTGTCAAGCAATGCACCCTGGGTAAAGAGGTACCCGATAAATTGCTGCAAGCAGAGTTGGTGATCGATGCCGTGCGTTGGCAAGCGCATCGCTTACCCAAACAGCAGTCGGTGGCCTGGGGGTGTGCATGTGCCAAAGGCTTGCCCAACTTGGCCAGCTTGACCGAGGAGCAGCAGGCTGCCATTGCGGCTGCGGAAGCCTGGTCTGT
>JADLDX010001063.1 GCA_020846515.1 Pirellulaceae bacterium | reverse complement strand
TAAGCACATGGACGCGTCCAATTTGGGATGTTTCGACATTCTTGGGGCAGGTATTGTAAATCGCATAAAATATTTGCATCGCTAACCATTAATGCTTACCATTTGCGTCTGAACGGTGAGCGTATGGAATCCACATGTCAGGCTTGAGGAAATCCGAACTTCGATTGGGGACTAAATGAGCCGACCGGAACTAGCAGGCAATGGCCAAGCGGTGACTGTTAAGAAAATGTTTAGTCGCTGCACTACCGTCGCGATTGATATCGCCGCACCGGCTGAGAAGATTTGGAAACTATTGACAGATGCAAATGGTTTCGCCTCTTGGAATAGTACGATCGTGGAATTGAAGGGAAAGATCGCGCCTGGCGAGCGAATTCAACTGCGATCGACGCTCGCTCCAGAGCGAACATTCAAATTGACGGTCAAGGACTTCCAGCCTGGCAAGCGTTTATCGTGGGGCGATGCCATGGGCACACGCATTTACAACTTGGCTGGCAATCCGGCCGGAGGCACTCGATTTTCCATGACCGAGACGATTGGTGGGCCGATTTTTCCACTCTTCGCACGCATGATTCCGCCGTTTGATGAATCGTTTAACCAATTTGCGGCAGACCTGAAAAAGGCTGCGGAGGCGAAGGCGTAATGCCCAATTACAAAACGAAGATTGGCACCAAAGACAAGCCACTTGAATTGAAGACTCCGCCGGGTACTGCCACATATACGATGCATGTCGACGAAAAAGACGGCGTTGAAATGCTTATCTGCACGGTAGGCACGACTGTTCTGCACTATGACATGCGCAGCATCGACGATCTAGCGGCCATGTTAAAGAAGCATGGCGACTGGATGGTACTGGGCAGCAAAGACGAGAAGCAGGAAACCAAAGAGGGTACCGTTGAGCACTGGGCACGCTCGTTAGACAATCCAATTGGCGGCTGGTATGGGCTGAAGAAGAACTTCCGCGGTCGTTTCGCGATGTATATGCCACCTTTGATGGAACATCTGGGGCTGGCGGAACTTGAGCATAACGCACGCGACAATCGCATGCGATATAAAGCAAAATAGGTGTTTACCAAGCGAAAGTAGTTGAATTGCAAACCGACTAGCAATAATGCTTTACATGTAAAGTATTATTGTCAAAGGTCGTGGCGATGCTGCTATTGATCATCTGCCCAGCCACCCGCCGTCGACGACTAGCGTGGTTCCATGTACGTAGGCGGAAGCTTCGGAGGCCAGAAAAACGATGGCTCCCTGTAAATCGTTGGCCTGGCCCCAGCGCCTGGCCGGGATGCGATTTAGTATTTGCTCGCTACGGAGTGGGTCGTCACGCAGAGCTTGCGTATTATCGGTGGCGATGTAGCCTGGTGCGATGGCGTTGACGTTGACCCCACGGCCTGCCCACTCATTGGCCAATGCCATCGTCAGTTGGCTGATGCCCCCTTTGCTGGCCGCGTAGCCAGGCACGTTGATCCCGCCTTGGAAGCTTAACAACGAGGCCGTGAAAATGATCTTGCCCGCTCCACGGGCCAACATGCCCTTACCAACTTCGCGTGCCAAGACGAACTGCGAACTGAGATTGACTTCGAGAACTTTGTCCCAATACTCATCGGGATGTTCTGCAGCCGGCTTGCGCAATATCGTGCCGGCGTTGCTGACTAAGATATCGATCGTCCGTTTTTGGCTGTGCAGTGTTTCAATGAACGCGTAGAGTGCGGTGCGGTCTGACAAATCGCATGCATGAGCGGTGAATGTTCGACCGAGGCTTTGCACCTGACTCGCTACTTCGCTGTTCTCTGGCTCGAGCGAGGCACTGACGCCGATAATGTCTGCTCCCGCTTCGGCCAACCCTACTGCCATAGCGCGGCCGATGCCGCGTCGGCAGCCCGTTACCAAAGCCGTCTTGCCATCCAGTCGAAAACGATCGAGTATGCTCATGTGGGTTTCGCTAAGTTTGGTAGAGCGGTAAGGGGAACCGCATTCTTTGTAAGCTACGGCAGGCAAGCACGAAATAAGGTGTGTCAAAAACAGCCTATCTGTGGTGCAAATATTGGCAAAGGACGTGGTAAACTAGCCTGGCGTTTCAAAACCGGTTACATTCGATGGCTGGAGGCTGATCAGCCGCAGGGCGTTAGCCCACGGTTTTAGGCCCACATTAAGATCGACGCCCATGCGTTGATCAGGCTTGCACGACCCAGAGCTGCCTAGTTCAACATACTCGCTATCCTTCCTACCTGTCGTCAATACTTGACGCGTCATTTTCAACGAGGACCGCACACCATGGATCGTCGTAACTTTGTTGGAGTAACCTCCGGAGCTGCTTTGGCCAGTTGGCTAGGTCCTCAGGCTGGGCTGGGATATCAATCGGACGTGCGCGCCGATGAGCATAAAGTTTCTGAAATTCATATCGCGCCGTTTCGATTTGACGTTACGCCGCCGGTGGGGCACGGCTGTTGTGGTAACTGGATCAAGCCGATTGAAGGTTACGATGATCCCATGGAAGCAATTGGTTTTGTGCTAATGGGTGCTGGTAAGCCGATTGTGGTTTGTGCCGTGGATTGGACCGGCTTGCTCAACGAAGCCCACGTTGCCTGGCGGACAGCCATGGCCGAGGCGGCTGGCACCACGCCCGATCGCGTGGCCGTTCAAGTTGTTCATCAACACAATGCTCCATTTGCGTGTTTGGAAGCCGCGCGCATCGTAGCGGATCAGGGTG
>JADLDX010001062.1 GCA_020846515.1 Pirellulaceae bacterium | reverse complement strand
GGAGGGGGCCTCCCGTGCTAACCAAAGCATGAAGCATCTCGCTGCGAGCTCGTCTGTGCGGCGCACGCAGCCTCCCCGAAAAAAACAGGCTTATGCGCCTGTTTTTTTCGACCCTCCCGAAGGGCCCGAAGGGAGGGTTAGTTCTAGGGCTCGGGCCAAAGGGCAGTTCTCGGGTTGCTTACCGGATCGATATTTCTCCAGCAAATGCCGCGAGCGTTCGGCTAACATGCGCCGCACTTCACGACGCTGACCTTTGACACGCGGAATGTGCATATCGTCGTAACCGGTTGTTTGATGACGCATCCAGGCAATGACCGCCGCTTCCGCGCGCTGCTCGACCGGAATTCGCTCGGTTCGCGCCACGGTCCCCGATCCAATGGGCGTAGCATGATCGGCAATCGCTTGAGCCATCTGGCGCGCCAAAGTCTCGTGTCGCGAATCAAATCTCAGGAAGTTATAGACAGCCGTGGAGAACTCATCGACATAGGCAACCTGCTCGCGCTCGCGCCGCACAGCCGCGGCTTGACGCTTCTTGGCATAAGCTTCCGTGCCTCGCTCAATCTCCAACTCCGCTTTGGCCGAGCGAATATGGCTTGCCGGAGCCCAGACTCCTCGACTAAACGTCTTGCGACCTTTCTTCTCTTGCACCGTCCAGCTGGCACCAGCCGCTTTGACTCGACGCGTTAACCCTGCATCCCCTGGCGGAAGCAACTCCCAACCAGCGGGCACTTCCAAGACCACGCCATCGCTGGTCTTTACACTACGCTCTGACGGACCAGGCTGAACGACTCGAGTTGTTTCCATACGTTAAACTCACAAACACAAAACACAACAATGCCGTGCACATCAATGCCGTGCACATCAATGCAGTAATCATCAATGCGGTAAACATGGGAGCCAGGCGCAGCTTACGACAAATGGTTCGTATCGCGAATCAAGTCGACCAGTTCCTGAGTGCTCATCTTGGCGGCCCGATCAGCCCCATCCAACACGCCTGCAAGCAATTCGCGTTTCTCTTCGTGCATCGACAAGATCTGCTCCTCGATGGTCTCTTTCGCCACCAGGCGATAGACCGTCACAGGCCGCGTTTGTCCGATGCGATGCGCGCGGTCGGTCGCTTGATCTTCGACCGCTGGATTCCACCAAGGATCGAGATGCAGGACATAGTCGGCCGCCGTCAAATTCAAGCCAGTTCCGCCAGCTTTGAGCGAGATCAGGAACAGGTCGCCTTCACCGCGCTGAAAATTGTCGACAGCCTCCTGCCGCTTATGCGTCGGTGTACTGCCATCCAAATACTGATACGAAATGCCGGCCTTATCCAGCGCGGTCCTGACCAGACTTAGGTGCTGAACAAATTGACTAAAGACCAAAGCGCGATGGTTGTTTTCGCGCAGCTCATGCACGGTCTCCAGGAACAGGTCCAACTTGGCAGAGGACTTGTCCCAGCGCGGATCTACTAAACCTGGATGGCAAGCCAATTGACGCAATCGTGTTAACCAAGCCAACACACGAATGCGTTTCTGTTGCTCATTCTCTTCGCCTTTGGCGGCGGTCAACTCGGCCAGCGCAGCCACGCGTGCCGCATCGTAGCGCTTGCGTTCCGCCGGCGATAGTTCGGCGGACAAAATGACTTCTGTACGTGGTGGCAATTCCGTTAACACCTCTTGCTTGGTGCGCCGCAATATGAACGGTCGTACCACATGCCCCAGGGCTTTCAATCGCTCTACATTCTTGTCACGTTCAATCGGCTCACCGAACCGTTTCCGAAAGCGTTCCCATGAGCCCAGCAAACCAGGACTGAGCACGCGCATCAAACTCCAAAGCTCACCGAGATGGTTTTCCAAGGGCGTACCGGACAAGGCAACGCACCAATCGACTTCCAGCCGCCTGACAGCTTGATTGGTCTTGGTCTGAAAGTTCTTGATGTATTGCGCTTCGTCGAGCACCAAGGTCGTCCAAGGTCGGCTGGAAACGCGATCAATGTCGCGCTGCAGCATTTGATAACTGGTAATGATCAGTTGCCCTGGTCCAGCGCTTTGAATCAAATGATCTCGATCGTGCTCGCGATATAAATGCGGTTGCAAGGAAGGGGCAAATCGCTGAGCCTCACGCACCCAGTTGATGCCCACACTGGTCGGCGCCACGATTAACGCGGCACCCTTTTCAGCCCGATCCAACAATACACCCAGCGTCTGCACCGTCTTGCCCAAACCCATATCATCAGCCAGGCAGCCCCCCAAGCCCCAGTGACTAAGTTTCGACAGCCACTGATAACCTGACACCTGGTAATCGCGCAGTTCAGCGCACAGTGTCTTGGGTGGATCAGGTGGATTGGCGGCCCACTCATTCAGACGATTAATCGCCTCTTGCCACTTCAGATCGCGCTCTGCCGGAATGTCCAGACCAATGGCTTCATCAACCAACGGTGCAGCGGCTCGCGACAGCCTGAGACCATCGGAATCGGGGGTCGACAAATCATCGATCGTCGCCATCCGCGCACGCAGCTCTTGGCTAATCGTGGCGAATTGGTTGTCGCCCAAGGGCACAAACCGACCTCCGGTGCGAATGGCCACCATCAATTCGGCCAGCGGTACATGCAAGCCGTTCATATTCAGCTCGCCTTCGATCCCAAACCAATCGCGTTCGGTCGTC
>JADLDX010001061.1 GCA_020846515.1 Pirellulaceae bacterium | reverse complement strand
GCTGTTTAGCTCCGAGCGTGAGCCGCTCATGGCCGACTCGTCAGTACCTCTCTCAGACGCGCCCGACGTATCCGAAGATGCCGACAAACCGGTGCAACCCGTGGCACCGACGAAAGATCTTTTGCCGGCGGTCGTCGATCAAAAGTTAAAGCTCCAGTTGTCAGGTTTGTTGATCGATAAACGACCGCTTTCGGAAACGCTAACGACCTTGTCGTTGATGAGCGATGTCCCGATGATGGCTGACATCGACGCCTTGTTAGCAGCTGGCTTGCCGCGCAATCCGGTGATCGAGTTTCGATCGACCACACCGATCACGCTGGGCAACATGCTCAAGAAGATAGAGACCGATGCGCAGTTAACGTTTGTACCTTGGGAAAACAAACTGATCTACGTGCGTGGTATGCCTGCCGCGATAGAGAGTCGCGTTCCTGCCGCGCTACAGATCCATGATCTAGTCACCGATGAACCACAGACTCAAAACCTGGTGCAGGTGATCCATGAAATTCTGCCGGAGCTGGCTGATAAGGTGCAAATCAAACAAGGCAGTTTGACCATCGAATTGACGGCAGAGAATCGATTGGCCTGGTTCCAGGCAGCGAGACTGTTGGAATCTTGGCGCGCTAGCCGTGGTATTCAAAATGTTGAGACCAGCCAACTGGTGCCACTGACCAGTCAACTGCCGGCCTGGCCCATGGAAGCTATGCGTCAAATCGCACAGACCAAGATCAAGCAGAGCTTGTCGCCCGAACCGATCGCGCGTAGTTGGCAGCGTCTGGCCGCGGAAGCCAAAATCTATTGTTGGGTCGATGCATTCGCGTTGCTTTCCAGTGACGTCTCGCCTGCCGACAAAGCCATGGTCCTCTCCTCCGGCCGATCGTTGGGCAACATACTCAATAACTACACCGAAAAATTCGGAGTGATCTTCGCTGTCGAAGATTCTAGATCGCTCTGGGTGACCACACCGACCATGCATCGATTGCAACCTCGTCTCTATGTCGTACCGCAGAGCGACAAGAGTGCCGAGCAATGGACCAGTGAACTCGAGTCGCTGGCTCCGTTGCACCCCAACAGCGGCGCCAGCATGTTAAAAGTACTACCCTCTCCCGACGGCAAGTACTTTTTCATTCGCGCCTGCCGACCTCTGCTGGAAAGTCCCTGAGCCAAGACCGGCTTAGCCCTCGTTTAAACTCGTTTAACCTGTTGCCGCATGCTAGGCGCACCCGCTAACCAGACTGGTGTTCACCTAACCAACCCACTGGTCCTTTAAAACTCGACCGTTGTTTACTTGGCGCTTTGTATGGCGTGTGAAGTAGAAGTAGAAGAAGACAGAAGAGTATTGACGAGTCGCGGAGCGATTCGTCTACAATTCGTCTACAAAATGGAAAGTAGCGTATGTCGCTGTTGGATCTGGAGGAACTGAAAAGCTCGCGGCGTTCGGGGCAACTGGTCCGAGTGCCACCGGAGATGGATGTACCGGTCACGAGCCGCGTCTTGCGACTGATCGATACCGCAGCCTTTCAGCGTCTGGGGGATATCTCTCAGCTCGGACTGGTAACGCGTGTCTATCCCGGTGCACGTCATACAAGATTTGAGCATAGCCTGGGCGTCTACCGATTGGCGCTGGTAGCACTAGAGCAGTTGGCCGGCGATGCGCAGTTCGCTGATTGTGTTAGTCAACAAGAAGCCGCACTACTGGTGTTAGCGGCGCTGCTGCATGACGTTGGCCATTGGCCTTACTGTCACCCCATCGAAGACATGCGCCTGGCCCATGTCCAGCGGCATGAAGCCAATGCGCGCCACCTGATTACTCAGGGGACCATGGCGGAGGTCATCGAGCGCGATTGGCAGATCGATCCACTGGCGGTGGCCGATCTCATTGCACCGCTGGAGCAACCTCACCCAAGGCAACTCGATACAACACAACCCGGCCAGCGCCCAAGTCCACACAGTGTTGGCTTGGCGCTGATTCGTGGCTTGTTAAGCGGACCAATCGATATCGACAAGTTGGACTACCTGCAGCGCGATAGTCTGCATGCGGGGGTGCCATATGGCCGAAACTTTGACCAGCGCCGTTTGCTGAGCAGTCTATGCGTCGGGCCCACGGGCAGCGATATCGGGATCACGATCAAGGGCAAGACGGCCGCTGAGATGATGGTCTTTTCGCGTTACGTGATGTTCAGTGAAGTCTATTGGCACCATGCCGTGCGCAGCGGCACGGCCATGCTTCAGCGCCTGGTGTACGAATTGGGCGATCAAGCCCAATCGGCACAGTGGCTGAACTGGGGCGATCAGCAAATGCACGATCAACTACTGGCCGCCAGTCAATCGCAAGGTCACTTGAATCAATTGGCCAACGGCCTGTTCGGTCGAACTCGCCAATTGTACAAGCGCCTGCTCGAGTTTAACTTCACCGAAAATCCCGAAGCTCATCGTGGCTTGGCGCGTCGATCCTATAGCGATCTGGTGGCCTGTTCGGGTCGCCTGGCAGAACGACTCAGCCGTGGTCTAGCCCGGCCGCTGCAGCCGACGGATATCTTGATCGATGCCCCGCCGGTCAAGCTGGAAGTGCAATTCAAATTGTCCGTGAAACTCAGCAGCGGCGAGTATCAATCGCTGTCATCTCTTTCTCCCGTGGTGCATGCGCTCGCCACCGACCAGTTCGACAACTATGTCAAGCGAGTGCATGTCTTCATCGCACCGCAGCGTCGCGCCGACGTCTGTTTGAGCGAAGCACAATTGACCGACGCGCTCATGGCCGTGATTTGACCGATAGCCCCCCTGCGAAAAACCTCTTTTTATCGTAAAATCAGGCGTTTTCGCGATACTCTTCATTCAAACGCAATACTCTCATGGTGCTGCTGGCTGCTGAAGGACTGAGCAAAACCTTTGGCGACAAAACGGTATTGAATGCCGTCGATATAGAGATTCGACGCGGCGATCACATCGCACTGGTCG
>JADLDX010001060.1 GCA_020846515.1 Pirellulaceae bacterium | reverse complement strand
AGTCCAGTCCGCACGCGGCGCGCACCATGATCCTCTTGACCGATGGTCAACCCAACGTCGGCCCGGACCCTTTCACCGAGGCGCAAGCCTGCCGGGCAGCCAACATTACCGTGCACACAATCTCGTACAGCAATTTTGCCAACACGACGCTGATGCAGTCGATAGCACAGGAAACCGGTGGCGACTACTACCACGCGCCCAACCTGTGGGATTTAGTCACCGCCTTTGAACAAATCGGCCGCGACCTGCCAATTCTGCTCACGCAGTAGCCGCACTGTAGCCGCTTCGCTCCGCGAGGCGGCCACGGCTCTAACCCTCCCGCTGCGCAGCAGTGGGAGGGTCGCCCAGCGCAGCTAGGGCGGGGAGGGCCGTGATCACCAACATCCCGAAGGTTTCCAATATGTCCAATATGTCCAATTGTCCTCATGCACTTCCTCGTGCGCTTTCTGGGGGCAAACCCGCGCATCGACGCGGTGTTTTGACGGTTGAAATGGCGCTCTGCATACCCATCGTGTTTTTGATCCTGTTGGGTACGCTAGAGTTTTCTCGCATGAACATGCTGCGCAACTCGATCGACAACGCGGCCTACGAGGGGGCTCGGCGCGGGATTGTACCGGGTGCTACGGCCAACGATTGCATCAACGCGGCCGACACGATCTTAAGGGCCGTCGGCGCCCAAAACACGACCATTACGGTCACGCCCAGCGTGATCAATGACGATACGCCGCAGGTAAGTGTGAGCATTGCCACCCCGCTGTCCAGCAACAGTTGGGGCCCGGCTCGTTTTCTGGGAGGCATGACCCTGCGAGCCGTTTCTACCAAGAGTCGCGAGTTCGTGGGACAGCTTGTGCCCACTAGTGTCCCGTAAAGCTGAGATTTTCTAACTTTTTTGGCAGGTATTGTTCCCCAAAGGAATAAAGCTGGCAGTTGACAACGGACATGGTTGTTAGGGGGGCTTAAGGGCCCGTCAAGCCATATCTATAGCCTTTGTCCCTGCGTAGAGCATCAAACAGCCATTCAGAACTTATGTGGGCCTTGGGGGTTGAATGGTTAGGACTCCGGGCCCCAGTAAATGACGAAGAACAGGTTTTGCTGTTGCCTGCCTGAGACCTCAGTTATACTATTGTCCAGATCGGTGGTCGGTCCTGATCTCCTCTTTCCTCCGACCAGCTTTGGCCAGCCCGGCATTTAAGTGGTGCCGTGGAAGATATGACTGAAGAACAGTGTTCCAAGCAGCATAAGTTCTCACTGCCACAGTTCCTAATGAACTGTGTCCGGTAAAGAGCCTGCTGCGACAACACCGACCGATCCTATCCCACCTATGTACCAACTTATGATTTCCGATTGCTGCTTCGGCGCGTCGCAGAAGAAACGACCTGGATGATTCCAAGTCGGGGCCGTCTTTTGCGAAGTGCTGATAGACCTGCCATCCCTATTCGAAACTTTTCGTACCAACCTTGATCCGAATGCCCAAGGAGCATCCAGCCATGAATGGCCCTCGCTACCGACCGCGAGGGGATCGGCCGCTTCGCCGCCCTCCTTTAGATTCAGTCCGACTGCGCGGTCCCGCAGCCGATCCGTCCGTAGAGCAACGCATTCGCGAATTGGATGCAGAGCGTGAACCGCTATCGTTGGCCGAAGAAATCGCCAGCGAACGGGGCGCTAGCCTGCGCCGCGATCCGGTTGACGGCTCCTCCAGCAACGGACACGCCAGCACCGCTCTGCCAACGGTTGCCGAACTACAGCGCATGTCGTTGGACGAGTTGCGTACGATTGCTGAGCAAGAAAACGTCAGTGGTTCGGCCGCCATGGAGAAACGCGAGCTCGTCTTTAAGATTCTCAAGAGCCGACTGAAGACCAACGGTTTGATGTTCGGCGAAGGAACGCTTGAGATACTGCCAGATGGCTTCGGCTTCCTGCGCAGCTCCAGCCATCACTATCTTTCTTGCCCGGACGATATCTACGTATCGCCCAGCCAGATTCGACGATTTGGTTTGCGCAACGGCGTCACCGTCTCGGGGCAGATTCGGCCACCCAAAGAAAATGAACGCTACTTCGCGCTGCTGCGCGTGGAGGCGTTGAACTATCAAGATCCAGAGATGCGCCATGAAAAGGTTGGGTTTGATGACCTGACCCCGCTGCATCCCAAAGAACGCATCGTCATGGAAACCGACAGCGAAGGTGTGGAGACGCGCGTCATCGACCTGGTGGCCCCAATCGGTTTTGGCCAACGTGGTCTGATCGTCAGTCCACCACGCGCTGGCAAAACCATCTTAATGCAAAAGATGGCTCGGTCCGTCCTCAGGAATTACCCAGACGCTTATGTCATGATTCTGCTGGTCGACGAACGGCCTGAAGAGGTCACTGATATGGAACGCGAGGTCCGGGGGCCTAATTGCGAGGTTGTCAGCAGTACGTTTGACGAACCAGCCTCGCGGCATATTCAAGTTGCCAATATGGTTCTCGAAAAAGCCAAACGCATGGTTGAGTATGGCATCAACGTGGTCATCTTCTTGGATAGTATCACGCGCTTGGCTCGCGCCTGGAACTCAGAATGTCCGCAGAGCGGCAAATTGCTGACCGGCGGTCTGGATGCCAACGCGCTACAGAGACCCAAGTCGTTCTTCGGATCGGCTCGCAAAGTCGAGGAAGGTGGATCGCTCACCATTCTGGCCACTGCCTTGGTCGAGACTGGCAGTCGCATGGATGACGTGATCTTTGAAGAATTCAAGGGTACCGGTAACATGGAGATCGTGCTCGATCGCTCGCTGGTGGATCGACGCATATGGCCGGCCATCGACATTAATCGCAGCGGCACGCGCCGCGAAGAAATGCTGATGGATGCCGAAGAGCATCGACGTGTATCGATGTTGCGTCGAGCGCTCAGCGAATTGAGCGCTCCGGATGCGATGGAGAAATTGGTCGGCCGATTGGAAAAGACGAAAACCAATGCCGAGTTTCTGATGAGCCTGCGGACTTGATTGATAGGCCTTAACGAAAGGTCTTCATGGAAGGCCTTGATGGAAGGTAACGAGAAGCACACCAATGATGGATCAATACACAAGCGCGTTGAAGGCCCTGTCCGGTCTGCAATCACAAGTCGCCATTGCGGTATCAACCTACAATGCGTCGATCACCGACAAATTATTGGCCGGTGCCATCGATACGTTGACCCAGGCCGGCTTGGCCCGCGAGTCGATCGTCGTATCGTATGTGCCCGGCGCGTGGGAATTGCCCTTGGCCGCACGTTGGCTAGCTGACCTTAGTAGCGTGGCCGCCATCATCACCTTGGGCGCCGTCATTCGCGGCGAAACGACCCACGACCAACACATCAATCGGGCTGTCAGCCTGGCTCTGATGGAGTTGATGCAGTCCAGCGGCAAACCAGTCGCTTTCGGTTTGCTGACGGTCAACACGCTCGAGCAAGCCATCCACCGCGCCGGTGGCGACGTTGGCAACAAAGGTCAAGAAGCCGCTCATGCCGCCCTGACAATGCTCGCGCTCAAGCAATCGCTAAAAGGTTATTAAGCGCCGGCGTCGACCTCCCGTGCGTCTCAACGCTCAAAATCTTCGGCCAGCGGCAACTCGTCCAGCGACTCGATGCCAGCAAGTTTGAGCATCCGCGGCGTGGGGTAATAGCGCGTGATACGCTGCTTCTTATTCCCCTCGCGACGCATTTCTACTAATTCTCGTCGTACTAATTGATTGATGATCGGGCCGCTGGACTGGCCACGCTGCTCGTCCAGTTGCTGACGCGTAATGCCGGGTCGATAAGCGATGATCGCCAGGCAATCGATGGCGGCTTGGGTAAGTTTGATTTCGCGAACTCGACCATAAAAGCGATCGCTAATGTTCGAGAATTGCGGGGCTAGTTGCATTAGATAGCCTTCGCCGCTGGCCACGATGCGCATCACATGACCTTCGGATGCATAGATCTCGTTCAGTTCAGCCACCAATTGCTCAATCTCGGCTGATCGCACGCCGCGCATCATGCCAGCCACTGTGTCCGCTTCGATAGCCTGGCTGTCGGGACGGCCTACAAACAACACTGCCTCCAAGATCGACAGCGGCGTAATAGGGCACTGATCGTCCTCGACCAGTTCGTCCGCTACGGGATCGAATGCCAGCGTGTCGTCGGGGTCGCTGGCCGGTAAGTCACTCTCCGGCTGCTGATAGGGCACGGCGCCTTGACCCAGCATCTGAGCATAGGTTTGGCCAAGCTCTTCCAGCGAGAGTCCGAACTCTTCCTCTTCCGCAGGCTCGTCGGTGTGAACAGACTCGGATTGATCAGGCGCGGAATCGCCGGATGCGTTCCGTACACTGCGCTGCTTGTCCGGTCGCGGCGGAGTTGTGGACATTTCGCCTGCCTCCTTGCGATGTTGACCTGATAGCGATGTTGACCTGCTACTCGATCGGCGTCAAGTTGTCGTGCTTGGTGAACGTTCAGGGGGTGAATGTTCTGGGGCTAGTGTGGCCTGTTGATCGTGCAGCAAGCGGTCCAGGACGCCATTGACGAATTGGCCTGACTGCTTATCACCAAAACGTTTGGCTAACTCGACCGCTTCGTTAATTGCGACACGGCCGGGAGTGTTGCCGAACAAGATTTCAAAGCTAGCCAAACGTAGCACATTGCGATCGATAGCCGCCATGCGACGCAGCGACCAGTTGGTAGCCTTTTCGCTCAACTGCTTGTCGATGTCGCGGCGATACTGACGCACGCCGCGCAGTAGTCCGTTGGCAAATTCAATCAGCGGTCGATTGCCCTTCAGTCGTGAGACCAGAAACTGCTCAGAGTTCTTCAGGTTGCGTTCTGGATTGAGGTCATCTTCATAGAGGATCTGCAAAACGACTTCACGGCATCGACGGCGGGTGCTCATAGGCTTGATGAAAACGATGGCTCGGGTGGGGATGGGGCAGAGGCAATAGCGATGGAAACTCCATCGCGACTGCCTTAGTTTACGCAGGAAGCGGCAACTATGCCACCCGCAATATTTATCGCTTCTTCAGCTCGTCGCGAATCTCGCGCAGCAACAGAATGTCGTCGGGCGTCGGGGCGGGGGCTGCTGGAGCGGCCGCCTCTTTGCGTTTGGCCGCATTCATCAGCTTGATAACCATGAAAATGGCGGCGGCGACTACCGTAAAGTCGAACACGGTTTGGCCAAACGTGCCGAAACGAATCGCTACCTCTTCTTTGCCTTCAGCCGCCTGCGTTAGGACCAGTTTGTAACGGCTAAAGTCCACATTTCCCACTATTTTACCCACGGCTGGCATAATCACGTCGCCGACCAGCGAGGTGACGATCTTGCCAAAGGCTCCACCGATCACCACCCCCACCGCCAGATCCACCACGTTGCCACGCATGGCGAATTCACGAAATTCCTTGATCAAACTCATCGGGCGCTCCTCTACAAATTTGCCTGTCAAACACGAACGTAATCCAATAGCGGGATGCTAGCACGGTTCTCCAGAGATTGGCAAGTAGCTACAGGCCGTCCTAGCGGCAGTCCGGTTGAAACAATGGGGCAACTGTAGGAATTGGAAGTGTCCAGGCGGCCGTGTCGGGCAGTCAGCACGCCGACGCGTCGGCTTACCAACTCGTCCTGGAAGCTCTTCTGGGCTTTTGCTTCGAATTTTGAGTGCCTAAGGCCTGAATTGGACGTATCGACGGGTTGGGACCTGTTGGCGAAGCGCCGGCGTCTGGTCCACACCGTCCTTGCGGTTATGATCCATTTGAGCAAAAATTATGGATTGCCCACGACGGGTCACGGTTACGAACCTGTCCGCACCCTCAACCACCTACGCGAATCCTTGATGAACGAAGAAACACTCCAGGAAATCCAGCAGGTCTATGGCGTAGAGAATTGGTCATCGGGGTATTTTGACATAAATCGTAAAGGGCACATCACGGTTCGCCCTGTCAAAGGCGATCTGCGACAAGTCGATCTTAAGGAACTGGTCGACTCGCTGCTGCGCGATCGCAAGCTACAGTTGCCACTGCTGATCCGCTTTCCGCAAATCCTGACCAGCCAATTGCGAGCCCTTTCTGCGGCTTATCAAAACGCGATTACCGAATACGGCTACCAGGCCCATCATTACCCAGTCTTTCCGATGAAGGTCAATCCGCGCCGGGAAGTGGTGGAAGAATTCTTGCGCGACAGTGCTCGTTGCCGAGTTGGTTTGGAATGCGGCTCGAAGGCTGAACTTTATGCGGCCATTGCTCAAGAGCAAACGCCCGAGTCTCTGCTGCTGTGCAACGGTTTCAAGGACGAAGCGTTCGTGAAAACGGCCATGCTGGGTGTCGTGGCTGGCAAACGCGTGGTGATCATCGTTGAGAAACTGAACGAGTTGAAAATGGTGATCAAGGTAGCGCAGCAGTTGGGAGCTGCGCCGTTGATTGGCCTGCGCGCCAAACTCTACTCGCGCGGTTCGGGTAAGTGGGCATCCTCCGGTGGTGACTCGGCCAAGTTTGGTTTGACCACTTCCGAAATCCTCGATTGCGTGCGCATGCTCAGCGAAGCCAAGTTGGATAGCCAACTGAAACTCTTGCACTTCCACATCGGCTCGCAAATCACCGACATCAAACGCGTCAAGAACGCCATGAAAGAAGCCGCGCGCGTGTATGCCAAGCTGCGGCAGATCGGTTGCAATATTGAATTCTTGGACATCGGCGGTGGCCTGGGCGTCGACTACGACGGATCCAAGACGCGTTACGAGTCGAGCGTCAACTACTCGGTGCAAGAGTTTGCCAACGACGTTGTGTATGTGGTCCAGTCGATTTGCGATGAAGAGAATGTGCCGCATCCCAACCTGGTTACCGAAAGCGGCCGATTCATGTCGGCGTACCACTCTATCTTTATCACCTCCATTCGCGACGAAATCGAAACCTTCGCCGACGATAAACCCGAAGTCACCATCGATGAAGATGATCCTCAAGTCATCACCGAACTGAAGGAACTGTGCGATAGCATCAATGGCAAGAACTTTGCCGAGTACTACCACGATGCTTTAGAGCATAAAGATGGCTTGCACACTCAGTTCAACTTGGGGCTGATCAGTCTGGAGGATCGCGCCAAAGGTGAAGTGTTGTTCTGGGAAGTCTGTGCGCGTGCGTTGGCTGAATCGGAGCTTAGCAAAGCACCTGGCGAAGAATTCGAGCATCTCAAGAAAATTCTGGCTCAAAAGTATCTGTGCAATTTCTCGCTCTTTCGCTCGGCGCCGGATAGTTGGGCCATCGGTCAACTTTTCCCAGTGGTTCCCATCCATCGTTTAAATGAAAGCCCGAGCGATTATGCGACGCTGGTCGATGTCACCTGCGATTCCGACGGCAAGATCGATCGCTTCGTCGATCTCAAGGATGTCAAAGAGACGCTCGAGTTGCACAACTGGAACGATGGTGAAGACTATTACCTGGGCATCTTTTTGACTGGGGCTTATCAAGAGGTGATGGGCAGTTACCACAACCTGTTTGGCGCTCCCAATGAAGCCCACGTCGTGGTCGACAACGATGGTCGATCGCACGTTACCAAGATCGTCTCGGGCAGTCGCATTACTGACATGATGCAGTTCGCGCGTTACGAGATCTCGGGCCTGGTCGAATCGTTCCGCAAGCAGGTCAGCAGTCGCGTAACCGGTGGCGGACTGAGTCCTGACCAGGCAGAGCAATTGGTTCAGCAATATGCCCAAGGCGCCAACTCAGGCACCTATCTCGAGTAGTTGGAGCGGCACCGGTGGGCCGACGCTCCTGCGGAGGCACGCCGCAAATCGCGATTGATTGACCATGTCGATTGACCTTGTGGCACATTTGGTTCGCGATAGAACGGGCTCAACCGGCATGGAAGGTCGGACGGTTGGGAAACATGTCTCCGCAGGAGCGTCGACCTCCCGCGTCGCAAATCACTCGTAACTGTTCACGAGGTCCAAGTGCACTTCGCGCATAGCGAGCCAGAAATCGTTTTGGTGCGTGAGGTCGTTTGAGCGCACGATGTTCAGGCTCACTTGCAGTCGCTTGAGGGCTGATTCGAACTGGCTCTTGGTGCACCCGGTACGGGCGATGGTCTTGGTGCGCAGCGGACCAGTGTAATCTGGTTCAAGGCAGATCAATCGGTAGAGCTCTTGCGCCAGCGGATCTAACTGACTGACCGGTTGGTAGGCCGCCGGGTAGTGGAATTGGCGAAAGTACTGCATTTCGATCAGCGCCGCGTCGCCGCCCTTTATCTTGCCATAGAACACTGCGTCGGGGTAAGTCTGCGGGATACGAGTCTTCCAATCCCAGACCGCTACGACCTTGGGACTCCAGCCGCCCTTGGGCGGCTTCTTTTCCGATAGCGCTGTATTGTCCCAGAGCGACGGATAGGGCGAGCACTGGCTTCCGAATACGGTGACTACCTTTTGTTCGAGGACAAATCGGTAGGCTTCTTCGAATGTCTTGATCTTGTTCACCGGATAGTGCCTTAGTCCCACAGTGGCTGTGTCGACGTGGTTAGATCCGTATCGTTTGCCGCGCGCGTGGCCAGGGCTTGCCAGATTGTCAGTGGCACGGAATCCGTTACGAACTGAACGCGGCCATCGCAAAACAGGACATTCACCCCGCCGGCGTGTTGGCTGCGAGCCGCCATGCGCCCTTTTTGTTGCGTCATATTCAAGCAATCCCACTCGTGCGCATTGGGTGGGAGTGCATGGTTATAGAGTGTGTTGCCGTAGTTGCCCACGATCCACTTGCCTCCGCGCTCGTGGTTCCAGTTACCTGGTCGGTTGCTGGTGCAGTTGTTGGCGATTGGATCGGCGGCGGCCGGTATTTCGCGCATGGTATGTTGCCGATGCCCTTGATTGGTGGCGCTTAGGCTTGCACCCTCTCCTAATGGTCGTTCGCTCATGGCGGCCGTGAAGGTTGTGCCATCTAAGATATCGCTGAACCGGGTGGCAGATCCCAAGTAGAAGACGCCGTCGGCATCGCTTAGGGCACCTGAATTTCGTCCGCTGCCGGTGCAGGCGATATAGGATGTCGCGCCGTAGGTTGACAGCTGGACTCGTCCTTGTCCGCCGTTGGCAGGGCAAAGAAACAGGGGCACGACCAGTTGAGCGGCTGGTAGGTTGCGAGAGCCATCGAAGAGGGTCGTGCCTGCCGAGTAGTCGGCGGGAGGGCGGTTAAAGTCGATCAGAGTGTGAGCGGATTGTTGTTCGAGGTAGGGCAGTAGGTAGGCTTGAGGCGAGACGATTTTGGGAGCCGGAGCGCCTCGACCGGCTGGCAAGGTTCTGCGGCTATCGTGATGAACATGCAGAGCGATGCCCAGTTGTTTCAGGTTATTGAGACAGTTTGCTCGATGGGCGGCGGCTCTGGCTTGGACGATGGACGGTAGCAGCAGGGCTACGAGAGTGGCGACGATAGCGATCACCACCAGGAGTTCAATCAGCGTCAGCCCCATGCTGTGGGATGAACAATTGAAGGTACGCTGTGAATCACGGCTGATCATTATATGCAGTACCACTCGT
>JADLDX010001059.1 GCA_020846515.1 Pirellulaceae bacterium | reverse complement strand
TGTCCAGTCCTGGGACTGGCAAGACTAAGCTGTTGGGCGATACGCTGCGACGTTTGCTGGAGCGGGGCAAACGCGTGGCCGCCGTGGTCGGTGATTTGGAAACCGACAACGATGCTCGGCGATTGGCTGAAAGCGGAGCACCGGTTCGCCAGATCATGACGCATGGTATGTGCCATCTGGAAGCCGATATGGTACAGCAACACTTGACGGATTGGCGGCTAGAGGAACTTGAGTTTCTTTTCATTGAGAATGTCGGGAACCTTGTCTGTCCGACTAGCTGGGACCTCGGTGAATCGATTCGAGTCGCATTGTTGTCCGTGACAGAAGGCGAAGACAAACCGCTGAAGTATCCAGGTTTGTTCAATACTTCTGATATTGCGATCATCACGAAAATCGATTTGGCTGATGTCTGTGAGTTCGATCGCACCAAGGCTCTTCAAAGCATCGAATCAGTGCGACCTGGAATGAAAGTTTTCGAGACTTCCGCCAAGTTGGGCTCGGGGGTAGATGCGTGGATCGAATATCTAGTGCAAGCGCGAGCGAAGCTGACGGACCCTATCAACCCTATCAGCCGCAGGGCGTTAGCCCCGGTTTCTTAGGCACCGCACGAGTGCTAGCCCGGTAAGTCGAGTACGCCTGCGGCTGACTGTTAAACGAAGTACGCCTACGGCTGACTGATAAACGAGACCCTATCAGCCGCCGGGCGCTAGCCCCCGGTTTCTGCAACACCACATCAGTGCTGGCCCCGGTAAGTCGAGTACGCCTACGGCTGACTGTTAAACGATGTAAACGACTTAGCGGCTGAGTGTGGCTTCGAGCGGGAGCAACTCTTGAGCTTGCGTTAACTCGACTCGTAGACTTTGCTCACCGGGTATCTGCAGTGCACCGGCTTGTACGTTTTGGCGAGAACGAATAACCAATCGAGCGTCGTTGGATCGCGCCAAGCTCATACCTGTGCTGGGTTCAAACGAGAATGTATGCACAGCCATGCGACTGGGACTGTCGAAACGACGCACGATGCGCACGGGTAGTTCATCGGAGTCGTTTTCCACATGAATACTAATCGAGCCAACACCGCGCGAACTCTCGTCGTGCAACTCGGTAACTTGGAGTTGCCAGGGAACAGACTCTCCGCGCCCCTCCAGCACGCTGGCTCTGAGCGTGACGCCAGGCACACCTTCCAAAGTGTGACCGATGGCATAATCGGATCCGCGGTCAGACAACTGCTTCAACGAAATGGTCGCCAATGCTGGTGTCTTTTCATATGCGGCCCATACGCGAATGTCAGCCATGGTGGCGTTTGCTGGCCAGTCAGAGGCTAACCATTGCTGGTACGGTACGGGCTTGCGCGGTTCATAGGCCGTGTCGTAAAACCAATAGGTTCTGTTACCGCCACCCAAACTGGTAGCCGCGCTGCCGGAAGTTGAGTCAACCACCGGTATGACTTCTAGCCACGTTTCTTTTGGACGCCGGGTAAAGTGACTGTCAGGATCCTGGAACGAGATGGGAAAGAGGAAACCATCGGTTTGTTCAACCGGGCGGTGGGCACGAAAGATCAATCGCTGATTCTGCCCAGGTCTCGATAGAACAGCCGAGCGCGGCGAATCGCGATCAAACGGCTTGGCGACAAATTCTTGTTTGTCGGCCTGCACGAACAGTTCCAATGATTCGCCGCCTTCAACACTCAATGAGTTACTGATCGTTTGAAACTCGACCGAATACTCGTTGGATGGTGAACTTAAACCTTTGATCGTGACCGGCGTATTTAGCCGTGCGGTTTGCTTTCCAGCTTCGGTCATGTTCAATTCGGGTGCGCCGTTGGTCTTACCGGAAGACGCTGAGCTGACGCTGTATTCAGCCGTTGATAACTGTTCAGAAAGAGCTCGTAGTAAGTCACTGCCGGTGCTGATGTCGTAGTACTTGCCACCACTCTTCTCAGCCAACTCTTTTAAGGATTTCGTAGCATCGTTGGTCTGATCCTTCTCAATTCCAACACCCAATACGAACAGTGGTACCTGGCTGCCTTCCCAGGCTCTAAGCACGTCGGCTTTAGTGACCATGGGGCCCGACAGCGTAGAAGCCAGGCGGCCAGAATTGAATTGAAAGTTGTCACCGTCGGTGATCACGACAATCGACTTGGCTGTATCGCTGCTGTCGCTCGAAAAGTCCTTGAAGGCTTCGATGATTGAAAGGTAAAGAGGCGATTGTCCCCAAGGCTTGATGCCACTGAGCGTCGATTCCAACCCAGCGATCATGGTTGATTCGAACCGTCCCAGCGGTACGACAGCCTCGACATCGCGACTGGGGGCCAGATCTTCGGGAATCGAGCCTCGATACTCCGGTTGCGGCAATACTTGCGTCCCACCCACTGCAGCACCAGTCTTGGGGTCAACATTGCGAGACCAACCCAGTCGATGTCCAAACAGCCTGACACCTAACCGCGCATCAGGACGCGATGCAATCTGTCGAATCAATTGCACCAGTTGTACCTTGGCCAATTCCAGTCGTGACTGCGTGCGCGAATCGATGGCCTCGATCGGGATTTGCTCACCCATACTCCATGAGCAATCGAGAATGAACATGATCGACGGTTGGCGTTGACGGTCACCAAACAAAACAATCTCAGCCCAGTCGTAACGCGCTGGTTGGAAATCGACGACTACACCTTGTCCGACAAATAGTGGTACTCGAAATTCGTGCCCACGAAAGACAACCACAGCTTCATGTGGCAAGGCTCGATCCAAGGCGGGTGCTTGAATGGTCCACGCCGAATTCTCAGATGTGATAGGGAATGGGACAGTACATGCAGCACCTGGAATCACGCCACGGATATTTCGAATAAGTCCCACGCCCGTGCCCGCAGGGAAATTTGTCGAATCGGCATCGCTGGACATGGCACCAGGCAGCGTTGTTCGCAGCGAGAGCTCCAGCGGCGTCAGCGTTGAGCCCATGACGGGTGCATCTCGTTTGACACTGGCCTTCCAGCCGTGCCGCGACAACGGTCCCAAAATAGCCAAACGCCGTCGAATCTCTTCGCTCTCAGCCTCTTGCTCAGCCGAGATGTCGGGCAATGTGGACGCAAAGGCTAACATCGAGAGCGCGGCTTTCTCGAAGAACTCTGGCTGGGTCAAACTTAGTTCAGCCGGATTCGTTGGAGAACCGTAAAGATCCGCCAGTGTGCGCCGCGCGTACCAATACATCTGATCCTTGAAGGCCTGAGTACGAAAGCCCGTCGAGTTACTACGCTCAGGCGTCACTGGGCAGACGGGCAAGTGCGCGCGTTCCATATGCGCCGCCAAGGCCTCGCGCATCCATGCACTCGCATCATCAGCCAAGGTGACACGCGTATCGGCTCGCGGCAACCATTCATTTAATTGTCGACCATCGAAGGTGGCCATCGAAGCGTAGTGCGCGCGCAGGACGGCATTGGCTCGATCGAATACGGATCGCTGGCCCTCGGCCACCAAGTTTAGGTCCGGCGACTCTGACTTGGCCGCCAACAAGCTGACGTCGGTCTCTAGTTGCAGCAGGGCTGACAAAGGATGAGTCGACCATGACCGTACGCGATCGATATATCGCTCACGGACACCTGATTCACTGGAAATCCTATGGCCAGGTGTATTTGCATTGTCTGTTGACGTAGCTGTCGCTGTGGTTGTTGGCTTGGAACCAGACGCTGCGGATCGTTTTCGGACATCAAAGGTGCTGGCCAGGCTAGTTAGCCGAGCCGCCAAATTTTGTGGCTGGTCAGTAGCATTGGCTTTGACGGACTCAAGCAACCACTGCTGACGTTTGTCGCACAACGTCTTGCGCACTTCGGCATCTAAGAAGGGTAGCTTCAGGATGGCTTCTAGCGGTCTTAGTCCCGAGCGCTCTGACAGTTTTTGATCCAGCAAGCGTTGAACCTGATCACCAACCAAGGCCGCCAATTGTTGATAATCGTCTTCTACTGCCTGGCAGGTTTCTGTCAGCTTCTGCAGATTCGATAAACCGCCCTCCGGCGAGGCCGCGATCAAATCGCCCAACTGGTGGAGGCCATCAATCCAGTGCAGCAATCGGCTGATGGCCAACCGCTCTCGTCGCATAGGATCATTGATGACCACTCGGTTTTCGATTAGCCCAGTACGCAACGGATTATCCGATAGTGCCGACTGTTTATCCAACCACTCACCCAAATTCTCCATGCCATTGTGGGGTGAACAAATCCAAGCCGCTAAACTGGCCGCTTGGGTTAGACCCCTATCATGCAGATGTACAGCCTGTTGGATGGCTGATTGCCCAGTGAACGTGGGCAGGCCAGATAACTGACCGACGACGCTAGGCGGATTGTTAGCTCCTGGGCTACTCGAATTGTTTGTTACATCAACCTTATTAGCCACTTCGCCAGATGCAGCGCCAGTATTAGGTGCGCCATTACTTGGTGTGCCATTACCTGTTGTTTCTGCATTGGCCACGTTGACTATCGTCGAGTCACTAGCAGCCGAGTCAGTAGCCGAGTTTGCAACTGAGTCTGCAACTGCGCGGTCCTGTTCGGCTTGCTGAACCAATTGTTGGAGGGCTGTCCAATTCGCGGTGACTTGATCGCTGGGACCGATGAACAGTTGATCTTCCATGCGACGGCGCAGGATATCGATTTGTTCCAGATGAGCGCGGCGCCAGCGATGATTTCGGGGATCGCCGAACACAGCCAGTTTTTCGCAACGGTCACGCAGTTCGAGTGCCTGGCGAACTTTTGTGCGGTCGGGCCAGATCTCAAATCGCTGATACTTGGATAACAATTGGACAAAGTTCAGTTCGTTCCAAACGGCGTGGCGGGCGGTCGCTACGGCTGAGGCCTTAAGGGCATCGAGCGCATTAGGGTCGTTGGCATCGACGACGGAAAGTAATTGACCGCGCAATGTTTGAGCCGACGTGGCATCGGTTACACCGATGAATTCCTGCCATGCCAATGACGGTAACTCGACGTCACTTACGCTGATTTCAGAGTCGCCTGCAAACAACTGGCTTCGCGCAAATAGGTTTTCGCTGCTGGCAGTCGTTTGCAGTCGGGCAGTCAGCTCGCCAAGACGTTTTTTCAATTGAGGATAAACTTGTTGGGTCGCTTGTTCGGCATAGGCTTCGCCAGCTACCGACAACTTTTCAAGCCACAACAGACGTTGTTCCAATTCGGACCATGACTTTGGATCATGTGCGTAGGCATAGCTTTTTCTCAGTTGCTGCCATTGACTCCATAACAGGCTCATTTCCTCGCTGGACGGACTGATGGTAGCCGGTTGATTAGGACGGGCATCAGCGATTTGCCTGTTTAACTCGCGACGCTTCAAGCCCCATGTCAGTCTCGCATTGTCTGGTGAATTTGCTTGAGAACTGATCAGCAGTCGTGGCGTTTGCGGCGCAGCGTGTTCGTTGATTGACCACTGGTTAACTTGGCGCTGGACATACGTGATTAACTCCAGCAAAGTGACCTCACCATCACCGTTGCCGCCCGACGGTAAATCGGTGGCCGAGTTTGATGCATCTGCGGACTTGGTGGATTCGGTCCGAGACGCAGGATCCGCCAGAGACACAGAGTTCGCCGGAGACGCAGTGGCCACTAAGGGGGCAGGGGCTGTCAGGGACGCAGGGTCAGCAGTGGAGGTCGGTTCGGCACGAGTGAGTGGCAAATCGGCCAGTCCAGCCAAGCCCAAGCGGAACTCGCGCCCGAATATGGACCCTTGCAATTCCGGGCCTGACCAAGCTTGTTCTTCCGGC